>NZ_BAAAZP010000052.1:0-27592 GCF_039536965.1 Nonomuraea antimicrobica
GGGCGGCTCGGGCGGCTCGGGCGGCGCTGGCGGCTCGGGCGGCTCGGGCGGCGACCTGTCCGGGGCTCTGGAGCGCTACCACGGGCGGATGGCGCCGGTGATCGACGAGGTCCAGCGGTTCGGGAGGCGGTTCATCCAGTGGATGGCCCCATCGCACCGCTGGCGCATCGTCGTCCGCGACCTGATGTTCCGGCTGGCCGCGCTGCCGGGAGGCGGCCGCCTGTTTGTCAACTCGCTCAGTCCGGGCGGCCACGATCTCATCGTCCCGCGCTCCGACCCCCTCAGGGGGTCTCAGGCGCGCTGAGGGGGTCGGGGTCTCGGTCACCCCGGGAGGGCGGACCGCTCATGCCGCGGGGTCCGCCTCTTCCTGGCGTGGCCCGTCGGCGTCGTTCTCGGCGTCGTGCCCGCCGTCGCTGCGGTCCAGCGCGAGCTTGGCGATCCTGAAGCGGGCGCAGCGCGCTTCGAGTTCGCGTTCGTCTTCCAGAATCCACTGATCGATCATGGGCATCACAGTGATCACGATCCGGTGACCGGGACGGCCGACTTGGCGCAGACTTTTCACCCGAGCAACTCGACCGTGCCCCGTTCGCCGTCCACCCTGACCCGGTCGCCGTCGTGCAGGCGCATGGTGGCGTTGCCGGTGCCGACGACGGCGGGGATGCCCAGCTCGCGGGCGACGATCGAGGCGTGCGACAGCGGCGCCCCCATGTCGGTCACCACGGCGGCGGCGCGCGGGAACATCGGCGTCCAGCCCACGTTCGTCAGCGTCGTCACGAGGATCTCGCCCGGCTTGAGCCGCCCGCCCTCCTCGGGGCCGGAGATCACCCGGGCCACGCCCTCGACGACGCCGGGTGCACCGGGGAAGCCGGTCACGGTCTCGCCGACGGGGGTGCGGGCGCCGCGCGCGTCGTACAGGTCGGCCCGGCGGCCGGGGTCGGCGGCCCAGCGCACCGGGTCGAAGTGGCCTGCGATCAGCGCCGGGTAGGGCGGCAGGGACGCGTACCGCTCGTAGGTGGCGCGCCGCGACGGCACCCGTTCCAGCGCGCTCCTGTCGCCGCGCAGCAGCGCCAGCAGCTCCGGCAGGTGCAGGTGGAACACGTCGTCGCCGATCCCGGCCAGCTCACCCGCCCGTACGGTGAAGGCCCGCAGCACCCAGAACGCCCGCATGTTCTCCGACCGCGCGGACTCCCTGTCGCGTACGACCGCGTTCCACCGCCTGACCCGCTCGCGCATCCGGGCCTCCTTGCCCGGATAGCGCCGGGCGAAGTCGGCCCACGCCCGCTCCCTGGCCTCGCCCTGGCGCTCCAGCAGCGTCTCGGTGTCGGCCCGCGTGTCGCGCAGGCCCGCGAGCTGGGCGTCGATCCACGCCGGGTCCTCGCCCGGCCGGGGGATCGACACCTCGAACTCGTGGGGCCCCCGGTGCCCGTACGTGCGGGCGAAGTCGTCGCGGGTGATCTCCCCGCGCGCCAGCCGGGACAGCCCCATCACCGGGCCCATGCTGGCCAGCTCGCCGTCGGCGTTGACGCCGGTGAGCATGGCCTCGGCGGCCACCTCACCCATCATCGTGCGCAGCCGGTCGCGGGTGTAGACGAGCGCGGCGCCGCCCTGGCGGCCGGCCGCCTCCAGCATGCGCGAGGAGGCGACCACGTGCGGCCGGATCTCGCGTTCCCACAGCTCCGCCAGCTCGGCGCCGGAGCCGGTGGCGGCGACGCGGGCGCGCAGCTCCTCGCAGCGCCGCTGGGAGGAGGCCAGGAACCCGCGCATGACCTTGAGGTTGTCGCGTACGCGCCGCCGGATGCGCACGGCCAGCGGGATCACGCTCATGACGACGCGCAGCCGCGAGACCGGCACCAGCGGCACCTCCAGCCCCGGCGGCAGCCTGCCGAAGACCTGCTCGACCAGGGCGAGCCTGCCGCCCATCCCGAGGGCCCGCGCCACGGAGTGGACGACGCTCAGGTTCATGTAGAACCGGCCGCCGATGTTGCCCACCAGGTCGAAGCCGGGCAGCGTCGAGGCGGACATGGCCTCCTCGATGAACAGGCGCACGTACGACCAGGTGATCGGCGTCATCACGTCGGGGATGGCCTCTCCGAGGTTGCCGCCGGTCCACAGGTAGTCGCCCTTGAGGCTGTCGTTCCACTCCTCCAGCGGGGGCTTGAGCCCGGTGATCGGGCGGGCCTGGACGATGGCGAACGCGCCGCCGCCGCGGGCCCACTCGACGTCCATCGGGACGCCGTACAGGTCCTGGACGCGGGCGCCGAGGGCGGCCAGCTCCAGGGCCTGGGCGTCGTCCAGCACGGGTGCGCCGCGCAGGCCCTCGGGGACCGGGCGTTCCTCGGTGCCACCGCCGGTGCGTACGGTCATGACCTGTTTGTCGCCGAGGCGCGACTCGGCGACCGCGCCGCCGGACACGACGACGGTGTCGGGGGTGACCTGCCCGCCGACGACGGCCTCGCCGAGCCCCCACGAGGCGTTGAGCACGATCCGGTCGCGGGCGCCGGTGACGGGGTCGGCGGTGAACATGACGCCGGCCGCGTCCGCGTCCACGAGTTCCTGGACCACCACGGCCAGCGCCACGTCGTCGTGCGGCACGCCGTTGCGGTCGCGGTAGGCGATCGCGCGCGGGTTCCACAGCGAGGCCCAGCAGCGCTTGACCGCGTCGAGCAGGTCTTCGCCCCGGATGTCGAGGTAGGAGTCCTGCTGCCCGGCGAACGACATGTCGGGCAGGTCCTCGGCGGTGGCCGAGGAGCGTACGGCCACGGGCACGTCGTCGCCGAGCGCCTCGTACGCCCGCCGGATCTCCGCGGCCGGCTCCTCCGGCAGCTCGTGGGCGGCGAACAGCGCCGGGATCCGCCCCGGGTCCTCGGCCGCCGCGCGCAGGATCTCGTCGCGGAACCCGGCCGTGAACGCGCGGTAGGCCCCGGTCGTGACGTGGAACCCGCCGGGGACGGGCAGCCCGGCCCGGGTCAGCCTGGCCAGGGAGGCGCCCTTGCCGCCCACGGTCGCCAGATCGGCCGCGGCGTCGCCGAGAGGGAGCACGGTTCTCACTCAGACCTCCAGGGAGAGTGCCAGCTTGCGCCGGGCGATCTCGACGCCCGCGTCGAGGAAGTCGAGGGTGGCGCGCGCGACCGCCCGCTCGTCGCCGGGCGGCAGCGGGCGGCCCGTGCCCAGGGCGCGTTCGACGGTGTCGCCCACCAGCTCCGCGATCCGCTCGTCGGACGGCCTCCCGGCGACCGGCAGGAACAGGAACCCGTAGACGATCGAGCTGACCACGAGGACGTGGTCGCCGGGCTCAGCGCGGACCGCGCCGCGCTCGACCAGCTCGGCCACGTACGTGTCGAGGTGCGCGTTGAGGTAGACGTCGAGGGGCGCACCGGGCCGGGCCGGGCCCGCGCCGCCGTCCCGTTTCAGCCGGGTGAGCTTGCCGAGCACCTCGGAGTCGCCGGCCAGCACGGCCCGCAGCAGCGGCCGGCCCAGCAGCGCGCGGGCGTAGTGCTCGAACAGCGCGCTCAGCGTGGCCGGCGCCCGCTCGCGGACCTCGGTCAGCAGGAGCACCCGCTCGCGGCGCAGCAGCGCGGCGAGCAGGTCGTCGCGGGTCTTCCAGTGCAGGTAGATGGTGCCCTTGGCGACGCCGGCGCGCCTGGCCACGTCGTCGATCGTGGTCCTGTCGTAGCCCTGGCCCAGCACCAGCTCGGCCACGGCGTCGAGGATCCGGTGCGCGCGTTCGAGCTGGCGCGCCGGATCCAGCGGCGGCCGTCCTGCCCTGGCCATGAGTCTCACCTCATTTGTTTGACTAGGTGAGACTATTTGGTCATTTAATTAACGACAAGTTCATGTGTCCTACTTCACGAGTTTGCCGAGCAGGGCCTCCGCCTCCGGGGCGAACGACGGGTCGCCGGTCTCGACGGCCCTGAGCAGGAGGCGGTGGGCGGTCTCCAGGTCGCCGCGCTCGTACCGGATCTCGCCGAGCCGGCAGGCCGCCTCGGCCACCAGCTCCGCGCGCTCGGTCAGCCCCAGCGTCAGCTCGTAGAAGCGGAGCGCACCGTCGCGGTCGCCCAGCCAGTAGCACAGCTCGCCGAGATGCGCCGCCGCCATCCCCGACTCGGAGTCGCCCGCGTCGATCACCCGCTGGTACCAGGTGAGCGCCTCGGGGAAGTCCCGGTTCCGCTTGGCCAGCGCGCCCAGGTACATCGCGCCCAGCGCGCTGACGTACCCCTCGCCCTCCTCGACGGCCCGCCGGTACCAGGCGCCCGCCCGCTCCTCGTCGTCCTCGTGGTACGTCAGCCCGATCGCGATCATGGCCCGGCCCGCCAGCTCGTCGTCACCGGCCCCCAGCACCCGCAGGTAGACCTGCCTGCCCTCCTCCACCTGCCCGGCACCCACCAGCGTCTGGGCGTACACGCTCAGAGTGGTCGGATCGCCGTTCTCGGCCGCCTCGCGCAGCGTGCGCAGCGACGCCTCCGTGTCGCCCTGGCGCTCCTGCAACATGCCCAGCAGCCCGCCGAACACCCCGCGCGCGGGGCTGTCGACGTCACCGGCGTGCCGCTCGGCCACATCGTAGAAGGCGTCGGTGTCGCCCGCCTCCTTCAGCAGCGCCAGCAGCTTGCCGCCGGCGACGAAGCGCACGTCGGGGTCCTCGTGGCGGCTGAGCCGCTCGTACCTGGCGCGGGCCCCGGCCGTCTCCCCCAGGTCGGCCAGCCGCTTGGCCGCCTCCAGCTCCGCGTAGGGGTCCGCGCCCGCCAGGGCGAAGTAGTGCGGCACCGCCAGCGGGTCGGCGCACGTCCCGCCGAGCCTGCGGGCCTGCTCGGCGGTGTGCTCGCCCATGAGCGGGAGCACCTGGAGCGCCAGCGCGTGCTCGCCCCGCTCGCACGCCTCCTCGGCGAGGCCGCCCAGGGCGTTCAGCGCGGTCTCCTCCATGGGGGTGCCGAGCGCCCCGGCGAACGCGCGGGCCGCCTCGACCGGGTCGCCCGCCTCGTACGCCCGCGCGCCGAGCCGTACGCTCGCCGTGCCCGCCACCTCCGGCTGCCCCGAGCCGGCGGCCAGCCGCAGCTCCCGCTCGGCCCCGGCCGCGTCGCCCAGTTCGTCCAGCGCCTCGGCCAGGTCCAGCCGCAGCGAGTCGGACAGCTCGGGATGGCCGGCGTCGACGCCCTTGGCGTACATGGCGGCGGCCTCCCGGGTGCGGCCCCGGGCCGACAGCGCGCCGCCCCACGCCCAGTATCCGATCGACACGGTTTGGGGGTCGCCGGTGCCCACGGCCGGCTCCGCCTCCGTCTCCACGGCGTCGTACTCCTGCGCGGCGAGCAGGTGGACGAGCAACCGGCGCATGGCCTCCAGGTCGCCGCCCGCCGCCGCCCCGGCCAGCAGGCTCCGCACCTGCGCGGCGTCACCGCGTTCCGCCAGCAGCTCGGCGGCCAGGACGGCGGTGTCGGGGAGCCCGGCCCTGGCGGCCTCGACGGCCCCGTCGAGGTCCCCGCGGCGGTGGCGGACGATCGCGATGTTGCTCCAGGCCGCCCCGGCCGTGTGGGCGTGCTCGGTGGCGGTCAGGAAGATCAGCTCGGACCGGCAGTTGTCGCCGTCCTCCGCGAGCAACGCGCCGAGGTCGACGGCGGACTCGGGCACGCCCTGCGCGGCCAGCAGGCGGTGGAACGCCATGGCCCGGCCCCGGCTCATGTCCGGCGTGTTCGCCCTGATCTCCTCGACGGCCACCGCGCGGTCGTCGGGGGCGAGCCCGGGCAGCAGGCGGCCCACCTCGACCGCGTTCTCGTCGTGCAGCGCCAGCAGGAGCACGGCCAGCGGCTCCGACCCGGTCCGCGCGGTCAGCGCCGCCAGCGCGCCCGGCCGGTCGCCCTCCCACGCGAGCACCGAGGCCAGCTCCTCGGGTGTGGCGCGGCCGAGCAGGTGGCGTGCCACGGCGGCGGTGTGCGGGTCGTCCTCCTGCGCCGCCGCCCGCTCCAGGGCGAAGTGCGCGACCTCCGCGTCGCCCGCCATCAGGCGGCGGCCCGCCTCCAGCATGGTCAGCGGCTCCGAATCCGGGTCGACGGCCGCCGCCCGCTCGAAGGCGGCCTTGGCGCCCTCCAGATCGCCGGTCTCGGCCAGCAGCGTGCCGAGCAGGCGCTCGGACGCCCCCGTCGCCTCGGGCGGCTCGGCGGTCAGGGCCGCGAGCGCGCCCTCGGGGTCGCCGTGCCCGTGCAGCCAGCGAGCCAGGAGCAGGGCCGCGCCGGGCCTACCGGCCAGCAGTTCACGGGCCTCCGCCACCCGGCCGCAGGCCACCAGCGAGTCGCCGACCATCAGCGTCAGGTCGCGGTCGTCGCCATCGACGGGCACCCGCGACAGCACCTCCAGCGCCTCGGCGTGCTCCCCCAGCTCGCGCAGGGCCTCACCCGCCGAACGCAGCGCCACCCGGTTGAGACGCTCGTCGTCGCCCACCGCGGCCGTGAACGCCTCGACCGCCGCCCGACGGTCGCCCGCGTCGATGCGCAGCGCCCCGAGGTAGCAGCCGGCCTCCTGGCGCAGGTCGGGATCGCCGAGGGCGACCGCCAGCGAGAGCGCCGCGTCGGCGACGGACGTACGCCCGGTGCGCTGCCAGGCGTGCGCGCACTCCATCACGAGCACGGTGGCCATCGCGTGCGTCCTCCCGCCGGGGAACTCCCGCGCCGCGGCCTCGAAGTCCTGGTCGAGCACCAGCGCGCCGAACCGGCACAGCTCGTCGGCCCCCAGCTCGAACGCCGCCCGCGCGCCCGCCAGATCGTCCAGCCTGATCCGGCCGTACCCCAGCGGCAGCGCGCCGCGCTCCCCGTCGCCCTCGGCGATCAGCCGCTCGTGCAGGCGGCAGACGGCCGGCACGTCGCCCTGCCGCTCGTAGACGTCCACCAGCCCGGCGGCGGCCTCGGCCCGCAGCCCTCCGTGCCCGGTCGCGAGGGCCGCCTCGTACGCACTCCGCGCCAGCGCCGGGTCCTCCTCGGCCACGAGCCGCCCCAGCAGGAGCCCCACCCACGGCGCCAGCGCGGGATGCCCGTCCGCCCTGGCCTCGCGCAGCAGCTCGACCGCCCGGCCGTGATCGTTCAGCACCTCCTTGCCCAGCAACGCCGTGTACGACAGCGCCAGCGGGTCACCGCTCCCCGCCGCCGACAGGAACATCTCGGCCGCGTCCGACAGGTCGTACCCGATGGAGACCAGCACCTGCGCGAACACGGCGGTGCCGATCGCCGCCACGGCCGGGTCGGGGTGCGCCGCGGCCTCCTGGTAGCGGGCCAGCCCCGTCTCCCTGCCCAGCCGCTGGTGATCGAGCACCGCGGCCAGCACGGGGTGCGTCCGCTCGCCGGACTCGCGCAGCAGGTGCAGCAGGAACGCCGCGGTGAAGCCCTGGAGCACGTCGTCGCCCTCGGCCACGTACGCCAGCAGCTCGTCCGCCTGCTCGCGGTCGCCCTCGCCCAGCTCCAGCTCGGCGAGCGCCACCATGGCGCGCAACGACTGACCGGGGGCGCCGGAGTCCGCGGCCTTCCGCAGTAACCGCCTGGCCGCGGCCAGGTCGCCGTCCCGCAGCCGGGCCAGGCCCTCGTCGGTGTCCTGGAGCGCCTGCTCCTCGACCGGGTCGGCCAGCGGCTGCTGCCTGGCCGCGTGCTCCAGCAGCAGCGCGGCCTTGAACGCGGCGTCGGGGTCGGGGTGCCCGGAGGCGAACCGGGCCAGCTCCATGATCTCGTCGTGCGCCTCCCCGCGCTGCTCCAGCAGCAGGCCGAGCAGCGTGACGCAGATGGAGGCCCACTCGCTCTCGCCGGACTCCAGCACGGCGCGGATCGCGGCCAGCGCCTCTGCCGTCTCCCCCGCCTCGGTGTGCATCTGGGCCAGGCACGCGTGGGCCTGCACGACGTACTCGCGCTGGCCGCTGGCGATCACCCGGCGGAAGATCGCCTTGGTCTCGTCCTCGTCGCCGAGTTCGGCGGTCACCTTGGCCAGCTCGATGAGCGAGGGCAGGCGGAGGTCGGGCCTGGGGTCCTCGGCGGCCACCCGGTACGCGGCGGCGGACTCGGCGTACTCGCCCAGGTCCACCAGCACCGCGCCGAGCAGCTTGTGCGCCAGGGCGCGGTGGTCGGGGTGGCCGACGGCGATGGCGTGCTCGCACACCTCGCGGGCCGCCTCGAAGTCCATCTCCTCGCTGTGGATCCGGTACAGCTCGAACGCCGCCAGCGCCACGATCTCCGGGTCCCCGCAGGTCAGCAGCGCGCGGTAGTCGTCCTCGTCCTCGGCGGCGGCGTACAGGTCGCGGGCCGAGGCCGGGTCCTGGTGGAACTCGGGCAGCTCCAGCCGCTCCGCCAGCTCGGCCACGGCGGGGCTGTCGCACCTGCGGGCCCGCTCCAGCGACTCCTGTGCCCCTTTCGCGTCCCCCAA
Source organism: Nonomuraea antimicrobica (assembly GCF_039536965.1). Taxonomy (NCBI): domain Bacteria; kingdom Bacillati; phylum Actinomycetota; class Actinomycetes; order Streptosporangiales; family Streptosporangiaceae; genus Nonomuraea; species Nonomuraea antimicrobica. Next base: position 8,386 of record NZ_BAAAZP010000052.1, read on the forward strand.
CTGCGTCAGCACCAGCACCAGCGCGGTGTCCGCGAGCGCGGCCACCTCGAAGTCGGCCCCGTCGGAGGCGATCGCCAGCACCCGGTGGGCCGCGGCCCACTCCCTGGCGTTGACCAGCATCATCCCCATGGCAATGGCCGAACGCTGGCCGAACACCGGGTCACCCGACTGGATCACCGATCGGTGCGCCGCCTCGGAGCCCTCCAGGTCCCCCTGCTCGTACAGCAGACCGGCCAGCAGATGGGACGCCTCCGGGTCCCCCGTGGCCGCGATCTGCCTGAACAGCGCGGCGGCCTGGTCGAGGTCTCCCGCCTTCCAGTAACCCATGGCCGCGTCGAGCTGTTCTGACGTCATCGCTCACTCCAAGGTCATCCAGCAATGCGAAAAAGCTACACATCCGTCACTCCCGCCACAGCGCATTCCGAGATCTCCGGTCCGCCCGCCGGGGAGACGGGGAGCGCCGTAGCGTAGTGCTCATGGGCAAGGCGTTCTGGATCGACCAGGAGTTCGACAGAGACCGTGACGGGCGCTATGCCGTGCACGTGCGGAAAAACCTCGACGAGTTCGAGTGGGGCGACATCGCGCCGGTGCGGTTCGCCTGCACTGCCTGGGAGCTGGCCACGCCGCCGTCCCTGACCCCCGGCTTCGTCCGCTGGGACCGCCGCGTCCTGGAGGCGACCTGCCACCGCAACACCTGGGACGGCACCCTCTACGCCCGGGTCCGCATCGTCTCCCCGCTGCCCGACGAGCTGCGGCGCTCGCGCGCCTGGTGGCGCGACCGGGGCTGGCTGGGCTGGCAGGAGACCTTCGGCCAGTACGTCGAGCCGACCCAGCAGGACCTGGCCAGGATCCCGTTCCTGCGCGCCACGCTGCTGGTGGAGGCCCCGGTCCCGCTCGACGACCTGCCGCCCGAGCCGGAGGGCCCGCACGAGGAGGTCGAGCAGAGCGCCCACCGGGCGGTCGCGGTCCTGGTCCGCGAGCTCAACGCCCTCGTCTCCCCGGTCCTCGACCAGCTCGGCTGACTCGCTAGGGGCGGCGCTCCTGACCGGTCGAAGGCCGGCCGGTGATCACGGCGACGATGCGGGTGCCGGGGGCGAAGGCGCCCTGGCGTACGAGGTCGAGGAGGCCGAAGAGCATCTTGGCCACGTAGATCCGCTCGACCCCGTGCCGTTCGGCGAACGCGTCCAGGGCGGGCGTCGACCTGGCGTAGCCGCCGAAGTGATAGTCGAGGTTGATCGACCAGTTCGGCCACGTACGCCCGAACGCCTCCCGCTGCAGCCTGGCCACCTCCCCCTCCAGGAACCCGGCCCCCTTCAGCACCGCGAACCCGAGCGCCCGCCGCCCCTCCGGCAGCCCCGCCGAGATGCCCGCCAGCGTGCCGCCGGTGCCGACCGGGCAGCAGATGACGTCGTAGTCCTCGGAGATCTCGCCGGGCAGCTCCGCGCAGCCTCGTACGGCCGCCGCGTTGCTCCCGCCCTCCGGCAGGATCACGACGTCGTCGCCCCAGCGCGCCCGCAGCCGCGCCTGCACCTCCTCGGTGTGCTTGCGCCGGTAGGCGGCCCGGTCGAGGTAGGTGAGGGTCATGCCGCAGGCCGCCGCGCGGGCGAGCGACGGGTTCAGCGGCAGGTGCTCCTCGCCCCTGATGACCCCGATCGTCTCGATGCCGTGCCGCGCCCCGGCCTCGGCCACCGCCCTGATGTGGTTGGAGTAGGCGCCGCCGAACGTCAGCAGCCGGTGGTGCCCCAGGTTGTACCTGAGCTTGCGCGGCTTGTTGTCGTCGTGCTTCATGAACACCCGGACCTGGCCGAGCCCTGGATCCAGGAGTTCCTCCATGGCGCTAGTCTACGGTCGGGCCTTTGTTGAGGAGTGTTCGATTATGCGCGTTGTTGAAGCTTTTCGTGCCGCCTACGGCGCGTCCCCCCAGACGGTCTGGCACGCACCGGGCAGGGTCAACCTGATCGGCGAGCACACCGACTACAACGACGGCTTCGTCCTCCCCTTCGCGGTGCCGTGGGGCGTCACGGCGGCCCTGACCCCGCGCGCCGACGGGGTCGTCCGCCTGCTGTCCCTCCAGGCGTCCGGCGAGCCGGTCACCATGGCCACCCGCGAGGAGTCCGCGGGCTGGACCCGCTACGTCGTCGGCGTCCTGGCCATGCTGGGCGACCGGGTGGCGGGCGCCGACATCGCGATCGACGGCGACGTGCCGCAGGGCGCGGGGCTGAGCTCCAGCGCCGCCCTGGAGGTGGCCGTCGCCTCGGCGCTCAACGACGTGCACGGGCTCGGCCTGACGCCCATGGAGCTGGCCCTGCTCAGCCAGCGGGCGGAGAACGACTTCGTCGGCATGCCCTGCGGCATCATGGACCAGGCCGCCTCGGCCCTGTCCCGCGAGGGGCACGCGCTGTTCCTCGACTGCCGCTCGCTCGGCTCCCGTTCCATCCCGCTCGACCTGGCCGCGCACGGGCTGAGCCTGCTCATCATCGACACGCAGGTGCACCACGAGCACGCGAGCGGCGAGTACGCCAAGCGCCGCGCCGAGTGCGAGTCGGCCGCCCGCAAGCTCGGCGTCCCGGCCCTGCGCGACGTCACGGACCTGGCGGGCGCGCTCGGTCTGCTGCAGGGCGACGAGCGCAAGCGCACCGAGCACGTCGTCACGGAGAGCCACCGCGTCGAGGCCCTCGTCGGCCTGCTGCGCGCGGGCGCCGTCAAGGAGATCGGCGCGCTGCTGAACGCCTCCCACCTGTCGCTGCGGAACCTGTTCGAGGTGTCGTCGCCCGAACTGGACGTCGCCGTCGAGGCGGCCGTGAGGGGCGGGGCACGCGGCGCGCGGATGACGGGCGGCGGCTTCGGCGGCTCGGCGATCGCGCTGGTGCCGGTGGAGCGGCTGGAGGGCGTCCAGGAGTCGGTGTCGGCGGCGTACGCGGAGCGCCGCTTCCGTGCCCCCCGCTTCCTGCCCGCCGTCCCGTCCCAGGGCGCCCACCGCGTCTCCTGACCCCGCCTTCCCGTGGTCAGAGGGGCGGGAAGTCCGGGGGCCGGCGCTCCAGGAAGGCGGCGACGCCCTCCGCGAAGTCCGGCCGCCCGAACGAGGCGATCATCTCCTGCGTGGCGGCCTTGGCGGACTCTTCCAGCGTGGTGCCCCAGTCGTGCCACACCTGCCGCTTGATCACCGCCAGCGACGCGGGAGAGCTGTGGACGGCCAGCTCCCGCGCGTATTCTTGGGCCACGCCGAGCAGGGCGTCGCCCGGCACGGCCCGGTTCGCCAGCCCCAGCTCGTACGCCTCCCGCCCCGTGAACACCCGCCCCGACAGCAGCACGTCCATGGCCCGCTGCTGCCCCATGATCCGGGGCAGCACCCAGGACAGCCCGTACTCGGCGACCAGCCCCCGGCGCGCGAAGGCCGTGGTCCACTTGGCGTCATCAGCCGTGAACACCAGGTCGCAGACGAGCGCGTGCACCATCCCCAGCCCCGCGCAGGCCCCGTTGACCGCCGCGATGATCGGCTTGCGGACGGTCGTGGGGAACGTGTTGGGCCGCGGATCTGGCACCCCGTCGTACGTGCCGCTCCTGATGGCGTCCAGCGTCCCGAAGTCGGCTCCCGAGCAGAAGCCCCGGCCCGCGCCGGTGACCACCACCACCCGCACCCGCCGATCCTCCTCCGCCTCGGCCAGCAGGTCGAAGTAGCGCCGGCCCAGGGCGTCGGTCCAGGCGTTGAGCGTTTCCGGCCGGTTGAAGGTCAGGGTGAGCACGCCCTGGTCGTCGAGCGTCGAGAGCACGAGTTCCGCCATGCGCTAACAGAATCATGTTCTGGCCCGGCTGGACAAGCCGCCCGACCGCCTAACGGTGGTGGACGAAGGCGGGGGTGAGCACGCGGGAGTCGTAGTAGCGGTGGAAGACCGGGGTGGCGCCGCCCGACAGTGGCGGCACGATCCACGACCAGTCGGCCGGGCAGACCCGTCCCGCCTTCTCCTCGCGCGCCAGATGGGTGAGGAAGCGCCGCGACTCGGTGTGGTGGTCGGACATCGTGACCCCCGCCAGCTCGAACGAGTGCAGCACCGCCACGTTCAGCTCCACCAGCGCGTGGTCGCGCCACAGGCTCCGCTCGCGCGAGGTGTCCAGCCCCAGCCGCTCCGCCACCACGGCGAGCTGGTCGTAACGATCCGCGTCGGCCAGGTTGCGCACGCCGATCTCGGTGCCCATGTACCAGCCGTTGAAGGGCGCGCACGGATAGCAGATCCCGCCGATCTCCAGGCACATGTCCGAGATCGCCGGTACGGCGTGCCAGCGCAGCCCCAGCTCCTCGAACCACGGATAGTCGGGGTGCGCCAGCGGCACCTCCAGCACGGCGTCCCCCGGCAGGTTGCACAGCAGCGGGTCGCCGAGCCCCGGCTGGATGACGACCGGCAGCACGTCGAACCGCCCGCCCCGGCCGCGCCACCCCAGGGACTGCGCGGTCTCGGTGAGCGCGACGTTGCGCGGGTCGCCCACGACGCCATCGGCGGTCCGGTAGCCCGCGTAGCGGATGAGCTGGTCGTTCAGCACGCGGGGGCCGCGCAGGGCGGGGGTGTCGGGGGCCAGCACGGTGATGGTGGGCCTGATCTTGCCGTTCCCGGTGGCCTCGCGCAGGTGGGCCACGCATTCGACGGCCACCCCCTCGGCGGTGCGCACCTGCCTGCGATCGCGGACCTTCAGCGAGCGCCAGTACAACCGGCCGATGCACCGGTTGCTGTTGCGCCAGGCCACGCGGGCGCCGAACGCCAGCTCCTCGTACGTGTGCGCGTAGGTCCCGTGGCGGGCCACGTCCCTGGCAACGTCACGCAGGCGGGCGTGCAGGCCCCCTGCTGAGGGGTGTTCGGCGTGGAAGAGCCTGATGAAGCGCTCCGCCTCGCGGAGGTCGGTGGTGCGCTCCATCACCGCCTGGGTGGCGAGCGCGTCGAAGGGGCGAAGGGACTTGATCCAGGTAGGCACGCGGCAACCAGCACTTCTCCGTCATCGGAGCGCCCCGCCGATTCCGGGTCGGCGACACGTCCTGGCGGCGGTGCCCTCTCCACACCACCCTCATGAATGCCCGCGGCTCCGGCCTGAGTGACCGGGTGCCCCATCCTTCCGCGTCGGGGCCCGCCTTGTCCCGCGAATCCAAAAACGGGTCATCAAGACACTACATAGAGTGATATCGCCGGGAGGCGCCCCCGGAACCGTCCCCGGGGGCGCCGGACGGCGCTGCCTACTTCCGCCGGTCGTCCCACACGCAGGTGAGGTGGACGACGCGCTTGCCCCGCCACTTCTTGCTCACCGCCTTGCGCGGCAGCTCCCGGGTGGGAACGCTGATCGACAGCCGGTCGGCGGGCACCGTCACCCTGCCGTACTCGTCGACGACGGTCTCGGCCAGCTCCGGCTCGACGAACCTCTCCTCGACCAGTTCGGCCACCTTCGCCTTGGAGAACGTCACCACCTCGCCGTCACTCAGCCAGCACGTCAGCTTCCCGCCGCGCAGCTCGGACCCGCCGTGCACCCTGACCAGCCCGTCGTCCGCCAGCGCGGACGTGGCCATCCCGCCGAGCCCGAGCGCGGCGGCCGTGACGACGATCGCGAGACGTCGCTTCACCATGGGATCTCCTCCCCGAGACGATTTCGACAACCCCGAGGCTCGCCCACCGCACCTGAAGCGACGCTTAAGACACCCAAAGCGATCTTCAGGAACGCGGGCCCGGCCACGGCGTCACCGACCCCGAGTGCGCCGTCGGCCGCCACCGACAAGGGGCGAAATGTTCATCTCGCAGCCATGGCCTTGACTGCACCATCTAATGGGACGCCCCACGCGATCAGCGCTGTATTGGTATGCTTCCGGCTGGTTCTGCTGAAGATCCCGCAAGGAACGCTGTGCCCTTCTCCACGGATGAACCTACCCCCGCCCCTGTAGTCACGGTCACAGTCACGGAAGTCACCACGGCTCCGCCCAAGCCCGCTGAGACCGTCCGGGTCACCACGACCGTCACCCAGTCGGCCTCCCCTCGGCCGACGGTCACCAAGACCGTCACCCAGACGCCGACCCCCAAGCCGACCTCCACCAAGACGGCGACCGTGACCGCCACGCCCTCCGCCACCCCCACGCCGTCGGGCACGCCCAGCGCGCAGCCGACCGTGACGGTGACCGCGCAGGGGCAGCCGCAGGTCGCGCAGCAACCCGTGGCTCCCGTGGTGCCCCCCGCCGGCGACTCCTCGCCGTTGCCCACGCAGGCGCCCGAGCCCACGCAGGCGCCCCTCGTCGCCTCCTCCCAGGCCCAGACCGTCGTGACCGTCACCGCCACGCCCGCGCACCTGGACGCGGCGCCGGTCAGCTCCAGTGTGGGAGTACTGCCGTCCGCCGCCGCCCTGGTCGTGATCGCGGTCGCGCTGGTGTTCGGCGGCATCAAGCTGATGGGCTATCTGAGGAAGAAGGGCGTGATCTGAACGCCCCGCCGGGACCCCGGAGAGCTTCGCCCACGGCGATCAACCCGGCCCGCGGCCGCCCGAGAACGACCAAGGCCCCCTATCCTGGGTAAAGGAAGGGGGCCTGACCTGTGGGTTTTCAGCTCTGCCGAAGCTCCCGCGATAGGACTCGAACCTATAACCTGCCGGTTAACAGCCGGCTGCTCTGCCGTTGAGCTACGCGGGATCGGACCGTTTACGCACGTCGCCGGGGCTCTGAGCCCCTCCGCTGTGCGCAGGAATAGATTAGCGCACTCCGGGAGTGCGTGTCGCATCGTCAGCGGGGTAGGGCCGGAGACAGCGGAGGTTCAATATGCGTTATCGGATGACATTCGCTGTTGGCCTGGCGGTCGGCTACGTGCTGGGCAGCCGGGCGGGACGCGAACGGTACGAGCAGATCAAGCGCACGGCGCAGCGTGTCGCCGACAATCCCCGGGTGCAGCAGGCGGCCGGGGTGGTCGGGGCGCAGGCGTCGAAGGTGGCCGAGATGGCCAGGTCGAAGGTGGGGGGCACGCTGCAGCAGCGGATCCCGTTCCTCGGCGGCGACACGCACAAGCCGGACACCGGCACCGGCTGGCCCGACGAGGACACGTTCGACAGAAAGGCCCGCGAGAGCGGCATCCCCCACTGACGCGCGCGGCGGATCGGCAGCGCCCTGCGGCTCACACGCCCATGCTGCGTCGTACGCCCTCCAGGGCCTGCTCGGCCTGCGCGCGCAGGCCCGGGTCCTCGGGGTCGAGCCCGTCGTCGAAGACGAACGTCCACCCGAGCATCTCCCCACCCGGCCGGCGCCGGGCCACCAGCCGCACCCCGCCCCTTCCCGGCAGGCTGACGTGCTTGTTCACCACGATCGTGGAGTTGACGCGCTCGCGCAGGGTCTCGGGCAGCATGCGCGGCTCGGAGATCTGTTCGGAGCGCCGCACGCCGTCCATGGTGAGCACGTGCACCCCTTCCTCGTCCCACGACGCCCGGTCGATGCTCTCGTACGGCACCCGCGTCCCGTCGGACAGGTGGAGTGCCAGGTTGGTGGCCACCACGTGCCCGTCGGCGGCGACGGCGAACGTCAGCACCCGCTCCCCTGGCTCGATCTTCAGTGACTTGCGCACGTCGGCGGGCAGCCGGCGGAAAAGGCTCATTCCACCACCGTATCGGCGAGCAGATCGAGGGTGAGGGCGGCACTCCACGAGAAGTCCCTGCAGCCCCGTCCGCTGCCGTCGAACGGGTCGAAGCACTCCCGGAACCCGGCCTGCCGGACCAGCCGCAGGGTGCCGTTGGCGAGCTGCTGCCCGAGGTGGTCGAGCGAGTGCACGGCGGCGGCCCTGCGCAGCAGCCAGTTGGTGTTCACCCACGAGGGGCCGCGCCAGTAGCGCGTACGGTCGAACTGGGCGGCGCGGATCTCACAGCTCGGCACCGGGTAGCCGGTCGCCCCCATGAACCTGGCCGACTCCAGCACCTCGACGGCCGCCCGCAGGCGGTCGGCGGGCAGCCCGGGGTCCAGCAGCGGCCCGAACGCGCCGACCGTGCACACCTTGATCAGCCGCCCGGCCCGCAGGTCCCTGGCGTAGAAGCCGCCGTCCCACAGGCGGTCGAGGAGGGCGTGCCTGATGCGTTCGGCCTGCTCGGCGTGGGGCGCCGGGTCGGCGCCCGCCAGCGGCGCCAGCTCGGCCATGGCCTGGCAGGAGGCCAGCCAGATCCCGTTGAACATCGGGTCCTCGACCGCGAACGGGTGCTCGTCACGCAGGTAGCCGGGGCTGTATCCGGCGTCGCGGTAGCGCATGGCCAGCCAGACGTAACGGTCGTGGTCGCTGTCGGGGAGGCGTTGCTCCAGCTCGACGCTGCGGTGGCCGGGCCGGATGGCGGGCAGTGCCGCCAGCGGCTCGTCCCAGGCCGGGCTGTCGTCCATGCCCGACTCCCACGGGTGCACGATCGCGGCCAGGCCCGCGCCGCCGAGGTCGCGGTACGCGGCGAGGTAGTCGTGCTGGGCGGCCAGCGCCGGGTACGCCGTCCTGACGAACGCCTCGTCCCCCGTGTGCCGGTAGAGCCACCACAGCGCCAGGCCGTGCAGCGGCGGCGCGGTGAGACCGGAGGTGAGCACGCTGGGGGCGGCCGAGTGCTCCTGGGAGCGCCACACCGAGGGCCCGGGGAAGTACGCCTCACGCGTGTGGAAGACGATGTGCGGCACCATCCCGGTCGCCCACTGCCCGCGCAGCAGGCTGAGCAGCTCGTCGCGGGCCCGGTCCGGGCGGTGCCTGGCCAGGCCGATCACGACGAACGCGGAGTCCCAGCTCCACTGGTGCGGATAGAGGCCGGGGGCGGGCACGGTGCCGGCGCCCGTCCAGTTGGCCTCGAGCACGGCCAGCGCCTCGCGCGCGAGCGCGGCATCGTCAACCGCCGGCCGCGCCTCCATCACCCAACTATGCCTGCGGATGCCCGCGGAAGCTATGTCCTCTTCAACCAGTTCGACAGGAGCATGCCGCCGAAGACGACGGCGCCGATGACGAGCGCCCACTTGAGCAGCGTGAAGGCGAAGCCCACGAGGGGGCCGAGCAGCATGAGCGCGGCGACGACGGCCGCGATGATCAGTAGTACACGTCCCATGTCCATTACGCTAAGAGATCGTTAAGTGGTTTGCAGGTGCCCCGGGGTTGAATCAGGGGCAAGTCAGGGGCCACCCCGAGCCAAAGGAACTAAAACCGCGCAGACCGCCGTTGAGGCGGTATAAACGGGGCACAGGGGGCCTCTTCACGGGGAGCGTGAATGAGCCTGGGACCACCAATGAGCAGGGAAGGCGCCGAGCACGCGCTGCGCGCCCGGGCCGACGAGCGCGACCGCATCTCGGGTGACCTCCTCGATCTCGAATCCCACACCACCTTCCAGGTGCTGAAGGACGCCTCCTTACGCGGGGAGACCCATCGGCGCTGGAGCTCGGCGCAGGAGTCGCTGGCGGGGCTGTGGTCGCTGTACGACGCGTACCGGGCCGTGCTGCGCGAGGCCGAGCGGGTCAGGGGAGCGCATCGCCGCCCTGGCGCCGACGAGTTAGCCCGGCTCACCGAGCTGCTGTCGGGCGCGTCCGTCGTGGTACGGGCCGCGGCCAAGCCGGTCGAGCAGCGCTCCCTGCTCCCGCAGGCCGACGAGCTGCTCACCCTCGACGAGGCCGTGACGCGGATGGACACCGCCTTCCAGGAGGTCACGGGGGCGCTCAACGACATCGACGCGGTGTGGGGCTCCGTGCTCCCCCGGCTCGACGGCGCCGACGCCGACCTGCGCCTGATCGGGGAGCTGGAACGCGAGCTGGGCGAGTCCGCCGGCCTGGACGCCCAGGAGGCCGAGTTACGGCGGATGCGCGCGGCGGTGGTCGCGGACCCGCTCGGCCCGTCCGTCGAGCCGGACCTCGACCGGGTGGCCCGCCTGCTGGCCAGCTCCCGCGCGGAGGCCGAGCTGGCGATCGTGGTCAGGAACGAGTACGCCAGGCGCCGCGAGAACCTGGCGGCCGCCCTCGACCGGGTACGCGCGGCCGAGAGCGAGACCAGGCTGGCCCACGGGGCGGTAGTCGTCAAGATCGCCCTGCCGCCGCAGGCGCAGCCGCGCAGCCGCGTCGAGGCGCTGTCCACCGAGCTGGACGCGCTCGACGCCTCCGCCGACCCCTGGGTGTCACGGGCCAGACGGCTGGCGGCCCTGGAGGACGACGCCCGCCGCGCGGCCGAGCAGGCGCGGGCCACCGCCACGGCCCTGTACGGCCTGCTGGGCCGCCGCGACGAGTTACGCGGGCGGCTCGGCGCCTGCCAGGCGATGGCGGCGCGCAAGGGCCTGGCCGAGGACCCTGCCGCCGGTGAGCTGTACGAGCGGGCGCGCGCCCTGTTGTGGACCGCCCCCTGTGACCTGACGAGGGCGGCCACGGCCGTCGAGGACTACCGGCGCGCGATCCACGGAGGTACGCGATGACCCGCTGCGCGCAGCCCGGCTGCACGGGAACGATCGAGGAGGGCTACTGCGACCTCTGCGGCACGGCGGAGAGCCCGCCCCCGCTGTCCGCGACACCGTCGCCGTCCCCCGCGGCGTCCGGATCTTCGGCGCCGGCGTCGTCCCACTCCGTCGAGACCCGGCCGGTGAGCAGGTCGGTCAGCTCGCCGACGGGCAGCGGCAGGTCGCGGGCGGGGGTCCTGGCCACCATCGCCGACCTGCCGTCGGTGCCCTACCGCGACCCGTCCACCGCGGTGATGGCGGACCCGGAGGTGCCGGAGGAGAAGCGCTACTGCGCCAACTCCGCCTGCGGGCAGCCGGTGGGCCGCTCGCGCGAGGGCCGTCCGGGACTGACGGACGGGTTCTGCCCGCACTGCCGCACGCAGTTCTCCTTCACCCCCAAGCTGGCCAAGGACGATCTGGTGGCGGGCCAGTACCGGGTGCTGGGCTGCCTGGCGCACGGCGGGCTCGGCTGGATCTACCTGGCCTCCGACGAGAACCTCGACGGCCGGTGGGTGGTGCTCAAGGGCCTGCTCAACACCATGGACGCCGAGGCGCTGGCAGCGGCGGAGGCCGAGCGGAAGTTCCTGACCAGTGTCGACCACCACAACATCGTCAAGATCTTCAACTTCCAGCGCTCGGCCGGGCTCGGCTACATCGTCATGGAGTACGTCGGCGGGCAGTCGCTGCACGAGCTGCGCCGTCAGGGCACTCTGCCGCTGCGCGAGGCGCTGATGTACGGCAGGGAGATCCTGCACGCCTTCGCCTACCTGCACGAGAACGGCCTGGTCTACTGCGACCTCAAGCCGGCGAACGTGATCAGGGTCGGCAAGCGGCTCAAGGTCATCGACCTGGGCGCGGTGCAGCCGTTCGGCTCGCCGGTGGGCTCGTCGTGGGTCACGCCCGGCTACCACGCCCCCGAGCTGGAGAGCCGGCCGTCGTCGGTGGCCTCCGACCTCTACACGGTGGCCAGGACGCTGGCGGTGCTGGCGATCCCGGGGTTCAGCCCGGCCAAGGGCGGGGTGCCCAACCCGCTGCCGGTGGACTGCGGGCATCCGTCGTTCACCCGGCTGCTGCGCAAGGCGACCGCGGCGAACCCGGCCGACCGGTTCCAGAGCGCGGAGGAGATGGAGGAGCAGCTCGTCGGCGTGCTGCGGGAGGTCAGCGCGCTCGATGACGGGGTGCCGTACCCGGCGCTGTCGACGTTGTTCGGGCCGGAGCGCACGGCGGTCGGCACGGCGTTGTCGGACGAGGACGATCAGGTGTTCGGGCCGCTCGACCCGGCGGCGGTCGCGGCGGCGCTGCCGGTGCCGCTGGTGCACCCGGCCGACCCGGCCGCGGGCGCGNNNACCCGGCCGACCCGGCCGAGGGCGCGCTGGCCGGGCTGCTCGGGCGCGACGGCAGGGACCTGGTCGACCAGCTCGCCGCGATGCCGCCGACCCCCGAGACCAGGCTGATGCGGGTCAGGCTGCTGGCCGAGGAGGGCGCGGCCGAGACCCCCATCGCGCTGAACGAGCTGGACCGGGAGCTGCCCGGCGACTGGCGGGTCACGTGGTACCGCGGCGTGCTCGCGCTGGCCACCGGGCAGGCGGACGAGGCGGTGTCGCTGTTCGACGCGTGCCTGTCGATGTTGCCGGGCGAGACGGCGCCCAAGCTGGCGCTGGCGTTCGCGCTGGAGTGCGCGGGCAAGCCGGCGGCCTCCTGGTACGACGTCGTCTGGCGTACCGACCGCTCCTACGTCAGCGCGGCGTTCGGGCTGGCCAGGTCGGGCCGGATGAGCGTGCTGGACGAGGTGCCCGCGACGTCCGTCTACCGGGTGGCGGCCCAGGTGGCGCTGGCCGCCTCGGTGGTGCGCCGTCCCGACGTGGCCGCCCTGCGACCGTCCGACCTGGTGGCCGCGGCCGAGCGGGTGGCCGGCCAGACCGCCCTCGACCCGCGCCGCCGCGACCTGCTCACCGCCGAGGTGCTCGGCGGGGCGCTGACGTGGCTGGAGACCAGCCCGCCGCCGAAGGACCTGCGGCTGGCCGACGCGCCGTTCACCGAGCAGGGGCTGCGCCGGCGGCTGGAGTCCCTCTTCCGCAGGCTGGCGGTCGCCGCGGAGTCGCGTCAGGAACGCCACGCCCTGATCGACCGGGCGAACGCCGTACGGCCGCGGACCTGGCTGTGAACAGGAAACGTGATCATGAGAGGTGGGGGCCGTGAACTGCCCGCTGTGTGAGGCTCCCGTGGTGGCGGGCGACACGTACTGCGAGGCGTGCGGCCACACCCTGGGCGCCCCCGCCTGCGCCTCGTGCGGGGCGCAGGCCGTGGACGCGGAGGGCTACTGCGAGCGCTGCGGCGTACGCCAGCCGACCGGCAGGGACCACGCCGAGACCGTGCTCGGCGGCGGCGCGGCGGCGCTGACCGACAGGGGCCTGCGGCGCAGCCGCAACGAGGACGCGGTGGCGCTGCTGGAGGCGGGCGGCTCGGTCGTGGCCGTGGTGTGCGACGGCGTGGGCAGCTCGCCCCGGGCCGACGAGGCGTCCGCGGTGGCCGTGGAGACCGCGGCGGACGCGCTGGCCAGAGGGCTGGCGCACGAGGAGGCGTTCGAGCTGGCGGGGCGGGCGGTGGCCAAGCTGGCGACCTCGGTGGACGACGCCCCGGCCTGTACCTACATCGCCGCCGTGGCCGGGCCGCGGGGCGCGCTCACGCTCGCCTGGGCCGGGGACACGCGGGCGTACCTGCTGCCCGAGGGCGTCCCGCTGACCGTGGACGACGCCGTGGAGACCGGCGAGATCACCGCCTGGCTGGGCGCCGACGCGGGCGACGTCGCCCCCCACGTGCGCACCTTCACCAGCGCGGGCCCCGGGCTGCTGCTCGTCTGCAGCGACGGCCTGTGGCGCTATCTGGACGGCTACGCCTTCCCCGCCGCGGGGAGCCCCATCGAACTGGCCCGCGAGCTGCTGCGCCACGCGCTGGACTCCGGCGGCCAGGACAACGTGACGATCGCCTTGATTCCCCTAGGAGAAGCGCATGGGTGACCAGCCCGCTTTCACGCTGAACATCGACCAGAACAAGTTCCTTCCCCTCGACGGCCGCGAGGTGCACGCGATTCTGACCATCGGCTCGACGGGCGGGGTGAGCGTCCAGGCGGCGCCCGCCGAGGCGGCCGAAGTGATCATCATTGACACGTCCGGCTCGATGAGCGGTGGCAAGATCAGGGAGGCCCGGCAGGCGGCCGTCACCGCCGTACGCACCCTGCGCGACGGGGTGCACTTCGCCGTGGTCGCCGGTACGGAGCAGGCCAGGGTCGTCTACCCCGGCGGCGCCAACCTGGTCAAGGCGAGCGCGGCCACCAGGGCGGAGGCCGAGCGGGCGATCGGCCGGCTGAGCGCGCAGGGCGGCACCGCGATCGGCGAATGGCTCAAGCTGGCCGGCCACCTGCTGACCACCCGCCCGTCGGCGATCAGGCACGCGCTGCTCATGACCGACGGGCAGAACAACGAGCGGCCCGAGGTGTTCGCCTCGGTGCTGGCGGGCTGGAGCGGCAAGTTCGTGTGCGACAGCCTGGGCGTCGGTGACGACTGGGTGCCCGCCGAGCTGCGCAAGGTGGCCGAGGCGATGCTGGGCACGTTTGACTTCGTACGCAATCAGGGGGATCTTTCGGAGTTCTTCCGCCGGCTCACGCAGACGTCCATGAGCAAGACCGTGGCCGAGCTGGCGCTGCGGGTGTGGGTGCCGCAGACGGCGCAGCTGAAGTTCGTCAAGCAGGTCTCCCCCACGCTGCTCGACCTGACCGGGAAGCGCACCGACGTCAACCCGCTGACCGGCGACTACCCGACCGGGTCGTGGGGGACGGAGGAGCGCGAGTACCACGTGTGCGTCGAGGTGCCGCCGGGGCAGATCGGGCAGGAGATCAGGGCGGGCTGGGTCAAGCTCGTCCGGCCCGACACCCAGGACGTCGTGGCCAGCGGCAACGTGCTCGCGCAGTGGACCGACGACCTGGCGCAGTCCACCCGGATCAACGGGAAGGTGGCCCACTACACCGGGCAGGCCGAGCTGCACGAGCTGATCCAGGAAGGGCTCGGCGCGCGGGCGATGGGCGACGTCGACACCGCCACCGCCCGCCTGGCCAAGGCCCGCGAACTCGCCGCCGAGTCGGGCCGGGAGGACACCGCGAGGCTGCTGGAGAAGGTGGTGGAGGTGGATCCGGTCACCGGCACGGCCCGGCTGCGCAGGAACGTGGACAAGGCCGACGAGATCGAGCTGGACACCGGCTCGGTGCGGACCAGCCGGTTGCGCAAGGAAGGAAGCTGATGGCGACCTGCCCGCAGGGGCACCCGTCCGGCGCGGACGACTACTGCGACGTCTGCGGCACCCAGATGGCCGGGCCGCCCCAGCCCCAGCCCTCAGCTCCCGCGTCCCACTCCCCGCGGGGAGCGCAGCCCCAGGCCGCGGCGGAGGGCTGCCCGGTCTGCCGGACGCCGCGGGCCGGGCAGTTCTGCGAGGTGTGCGGCCACGACTACACCGGGCAGGGCGGTCCCGTGCCGCTCCCCGTGACGGGGGCCCGGTACGAGGCCGTGACGGCCGCCGACCGCACGTACTACGAGAAGGTCATCGCCGAGGGCGGGCCGGACGCGGCCGCGATGGCGTTCCCGCCGTACTGTCCTGAGCGCTCGTTCCCGCTGGTGGGCGAGCAGGTACGCATCGGGCGCCGCAGCCGGGCCAGGAACGTGGCGCCGGAGATCGACCTGACCGGCCCGCCCGAGGACCCCGGCGTCTCCCACCTGCACGCCGTGCTGCTGGCCCAGCCCGACGGCTCGTGGCTGCTGGTGGACCCGGGCTCGGCCAACGGCACCCAGGTGAACGGCCGGGCCGTCAAGGTCAACGTGCCGATCAGGGTGGGCCCGGGCGACCGGATCCACCTGGGCGCGTGGACGGTGATCACCATCAGGGAGGGCACGCCGTGACCGTGGTGCAGACCAGGGCCGCCCCCGTGGCGACGGCCCGCCGCAGCGTGCCCGGCAGGATCCGGGTCATCTCGGGCGTCACGGTGGCCTCGCTGGCCCTGCTGTTCGTGGCGCTCGCGGTCGGCAGTTCGAGCGCCCGCGACGGGCTGCGGGTGATCGGCCGCGACGCCGGCCCGCAGGTCGTCGCCACCGCCGGGCTCTACCTGGCGTTGAGCGACATGGACGCGCAGGTCGCCAACGTGCTCGTGATGGGTGAGGAGTACCCGCGGGAACGCGTGGACGCGCTCGACCGGTACGAGGCGCAGCGGGCCGCCGCCAACCGGGCCCTGCTGGAGGCGTTCGAGCTGTCGGGCGACAACCGGGCCGAGCGCAGGACCGTGGAGTCGCTGCTCGACGGGTTCGGCCAGTACGAGCGGCTGGCCTCCCAGGCGCTGCTGCTGAACGAGCAGGCCGGGCACCCTCCCGGGCCGCCGCCGGACAACGTGGTGCAGACCTATCGCAAGGCCACCGACCTCATGCGGCTGGTGCTGCTGCCGCAGGCGTACAACCTGACGCTGGAGAGCGGCACGATCGTGCGGGCCACCTACGACGAGAAGGCCGTCACGGTGCCGCTGCTGCGAGTGGCGGTGGTGGTGACCGGGCTGGTGGCGCTGGGCTGCCTCATCTGGCTGCAGGTGTACCTGGCACGGCGCTTCCGCCGGGTGTTCGGCCCGGCGCTGCTGGTCGCCACCGTGACGACCGCCGTGGCGCTGTTCTTCGGCTCGAACGTGCTCGCCCAGGACGAGGCCGCGCTGCGGACGGCCAAGGCGGCCGGGTTCGACTCGGTGCTGACGCTGGCCAAGACGCGGGCGATCAGCAACAGCATGCAGGGCGACCAGAGCCGGTACTTGCTGGACAAGGAGCTGGCCGACACCTACGAGCACACGTTCCTGGACAAGTCGTTGTCGGTCGTCTACTACAACGCGGGCAACCTGGCGACCTACCACGGCGCGGTGGCCGGAGGGTCGAAGGACTACCTCGGCATGCTGGGGCCGGAGCTGGTCGGCGAGCGGGGCGAGGAGGTCTTCCGGGCGTACCAGAAGTACCAGGCCGCCGACCGGGAGCTGCGCGCGGCGGCCGAGGGCGGGCGGGCCAACGACGCGGTCGCCGCGCGGGTCGGGCCCGTCACTACCGCGTTCACCCTGTACGACCGGGCGCTGGTGCGGCTGGCGGACTCGCACCAGGCCGCCTTCGACCGGGCGATCGCGACCGGCGAGGGCGCGCTGGACAACCTGTGGCGGCTGCTCCCCTACGCCATCGGCGCGATCGGGCTGCTGGTGATCGCCGGAGTGTGGCCACGACTCAAGGAGTACCGGTGAGGCGAACGCTGGCAGTGGTGCTGGTCCTGGCCGCGATGGCGGCGGCGGGCTGCGGGATGGGCGGGCAGGAGTCGATCCTGGACAAGGACCGGCTGGTGATCGGGGTCCGTTCCGACCTGCCCTCGGTCGGGTTCCGCAGCTCCGACGGCACGTACGAGGGCTTCGACGTGGACGTGGCCCGCTACGTCGCCGGCAAGCTGGGCAAGGAGGTCTCCTTCCTCGGCGTGCTGGCCGCCGACCGGGAGAAGGTGCTCGGCGACGGGCGGGCCGACCTGGTGGTGGCCACGTTCACGATCGATCAGGAGCGCAAGAAGCGGGTGCTGTTCGCGGGGCCGTACCACATCTCGTACCAGGACATCCTCACTCGCGGCGGCGAGACGATCGATAACGTGCGCGACCTCAAGGGGCGCAGGATCTGCGAGGTCACGGGCTCGAACGCGGCCCAGCGGGTCGTGGAGGAGCGTGGGGTGGCGGCGCGGGTCGTGCCGTTCCCCGACTACGCGCGGTGCCTGGCGGCGCTCAAGGGCGGGGAGGTGGACGCGGTCACCACCAACGACGTGATCCTCGCGGGCCTGGCCAAGCAGGACGGGTCGGGGCTGCGGCTGGCCAACGCGCAGTTCAACGAGCAACGCAGCGGGATCGGGCTGGCCAAGGGCGACGTGCCCGGATGCGAGGCGGTGAACCGGGCGATCACCGACATGTACCAGGACGGGACCGCGGGGCAACTGCTGCGCAAGTGGTTCGGCGGCTCGGGGCTGAAGTTCACCACGATCGCGGTGCCGCAGTTCGAGGGCTGCTCGTGACCGCGCGCTCCTGGACCAGGAGCTGATCAACGGGCTCCGGTGGACAGACGGAAGGGGACGGCCACGGCCGTCCCCTTCCGATACGCGGTCAATCGAGTACGCGGTCAGTCGAGATAGTCACGCAGCATCTGCGCGCGCGTCGGGTGGCGGAGCTTGGCCAGCGTCTTCGACTCGATCTGGCGGATGCGCTCCCGCGTGACGCCGAACTCCCTGCCCACCTCCTCCAGCGTGCGCGGGTGCCCGTCGGCCAGGCCGAAGCGGAGCTGGATGATGCGCTGCTCGCGGTCGGACAGCGTGGCCAGGATGTCGTCGAGCTGGTCCTGCAGCATGATGAAGGCCGCGGCCTCCATGGGCACGACCGCGTCGGCGTCCTCGATGAAGTCACCGAGGTCGGAGTCCTCCTCGCCGATCGGCGACTGCAGCGACACCGGCTCCTGGGCGATGCGCTGGATCTCCACCACCCGGTCGACCGGGAGGTCCATCTCCTTGGCGATCTCCTCGGGGATCGGCTCACGGCCGAGATCCTGGTGGAGCTGACGCTGGACCCTGACGAGCTTGTTGATGGTCTCCACCATGTGCACGGGGATGCGGATCGTACGGGCCTGGTCGGCGATGGCCCGCGTGATCGCCTGCCTGATCCACCAGGTGGCATAGGTGGAGAACTTGTAGCCCTTGGTGTAGTCGAACTTCTCGACCGCCCGAATGAGCCCGAGGTTGCCCTCCTGGATGAGGTCCAGGAACAACATGCCGCGGCCCACGTAGCGCTTCGCGATCGACACCACGAGCCTGAGGTTGGCCTCGATCAGCCGTTGCTTGGCCCGGGTGCCCTGCCAGACCAGCTCCCTGAACTCGGGGAAGGCCAGACGCGAGACCCCGCTGGCCAGCTTGTCCTCCGCGAACAGGCCGGCTTCGATCGACTTGGCGAGCTCCACCTCCTCCTCGGCGGTCAGCAAGGGCACGCGGCCGATCTCCCGCAGATATATCCGGACGAGATCGCTCGTCGGCGCCCGCTTGCCTACGTCTTCCTCATCGGCGCGGGGGGACTCCTCGTCGCCCTGAGGCTCGAGGACCTCCACGCCGTTCTCGGCGAGCATCCGCACGACGCGTTCCAGCGCGTCGGACGGCAACTCGGATCGGTCAAGCGCGGCTGCGACGTCATCGACGGTTACGCTTCCGCGCTCCCTTCCCTTCGCGACGAGGTCCGCCACCTGATCTACGGATGGCGGTCCGCTTGACAGCACCGATGCACCCACGGGAGACAGTCTGCAGTATTGGTTCCATCAAATGGCAGACCCATTTTTGTCACCGAAGGTAAGACGATCGCCTTTGCCGAATTGAGATCGCAATAAGGTTTGGCCAGAGTTTGATCAGGAAAGTAAAGTCAATTACGCGGTCTGCATTCACGCGTCTGGCATCGCCGTCACGCCGGACGCACCCTTTTCGCTGCCTGCAAGGCGTTGTCCTGCCGCTTTGTCGCATGTTGGACCGCGCCAGGTTTCCTGGTCGACCACCCTGGTTCTGGGCTTGCGTTCGCAGCCGAACTGTTACCAACCGGCCGCACGACAAGGCCGTTCCCGGGCCCTGGGCGGGCGTCCTCGCCCGACGAGGCGGCACGGCGGCGGCACGGCGGCGGCACGGCGGCGGCACGGCGGCGGCACGGCGGCGGCACGGCGGC
>NZ_BAAAZP010000053.1:0-37222 GCF_039536965.1 Nonomuraea antimicrobica
CCCACCGGCCGCGGGCCCGCGTGTGCGCGCGGGCGTGCCCAGGTTGAGCGGTGGCGCGGTGCCCCTGCGGGGTTCGAGCGTGGCCCGCCCGGCCGCCTTGCCGCTCTGCTGCTCGGTGTCGAGCGGGGCCGCCGTGGCGGGGATACGGGTGCCGGAAGCGGCGCCCTCGCCCTCCTCCCCGCGCGCGCGGACCTGCCCGGTCGCCGCCGTGGCCGCCGCGCCCGCCGGGTTGGCCACACCGGCCGCCCTGATGAGCGGCTCGGCCTTGCGCAGGCCCCAGCGGCCGATCCTGGCCGAGGCGACCGGCGGCAGCACACCCGCCGAACGCTCCAGCACGGACGAACTCGCCGCCTCGCCGAGCATCCGGGTGGCGACCGTGTGTCCGCTCATGGAGGCGAACAGGTGCTGGAACGGACGCCGGTAGAAGAACACCGTGATCGTCAGCAGGGCCATGAACAGCACCTGCATGCCCCAGGGCATGGCCGTGGAGATGATGAGCGCGTACCCGTAGACCAGGACGCTGAGCACGATCGTCAGCACGGCCTGCCGCAGCAGCGTGCCGATCAGCATCTCCACCCAGCGCATCGCGACGATACGGCCGCTCCCCGGATGTACGCCGATCAACAGGAAGATCGGCCCGAGGATGAGCAACAGCAGGAAGCCCACCTTCAGCACCAGCAGCGAGACCGCCACCAGGAAGATCAGCGTCCCGGCCACCAGCGCGGCGATGAGCGCGCCGATGGCCACGCCGAGCCGGTTCGACCAGTCGCGGCCGGAGAAGGCGGCGTAGCGGGGATCGTTCCTGAGCTTGTCGCCCAGCGCGGCGTACTCGGTCTGGCGGGCCCCCACGTCGGGGGCCGGCTGACCTGCCTGGATCTGCGGCGCCGACTGCATCTCCAGCACTTTGCGGCCCCAGTCGCGCACGATGGGCTGCTGCGGGTCGGCGGTGCCGAACAGGCCCACCAGCCACGGCTTGCAGACCAGCGTGGACCACAGCGCGTCGGCGTTCTGGTCGACGCCCGGTGTGCCGGTCTGCGCGTAGCCGCCCGCCTTGACCTGCGGGTTGGCCTCGCCGGGAGGTGGCAGGCAGGACGCGCCGCCCGCGCCCGGCAGGCCGGAGAAGGCCGAGTTGACGACCTCGCCGGTCTTGTCGGTGACGACCTTGCCCAGGCCGGTGAAGTCGCCGGGCCGGCTGAAGAACCAGACCGCCACGGTGACGGCCAGGACCATCCAGATGACGCCCTCGGCGGTCGTGGTGGCCCGCTTGCGGATCAGGCCGTACCAGGCCAGCCAGATGGCGCCCAGGATGACGATCGGGCGCAGGTAGGGCCAGTACATGGCGTTGGACAGGTTCGTGACGATGTCGTCGACGACGTCCTTGATCGACTGGAGCGGTCCCTCGGTCGCCGCCGCCTGGTACGTCGTGATCGTCAGCCGGTCGACGGCCTTGGCCGCGGTGAAGATGCCGTTGGCCCACATGTTGCCCAGCACGGCCACGTAGTCGGAGCAGGTCAGCTCGTGGGTGTGCCAGAACTGGCCGCTCATGCCGAACTGGGCGTAGTTGGTAGCCGCCGCCGGTGCCGCCGCGGCGGGGGCGGGCGGCTGGATGAGGCCGTCGACGCCGCTGCCCACCATCTCGGGCGAGAGCGGGGCCGACAGGTCGCACGGGGCCGCGGCGACCGGTGTGGACGTCGCGCCCAGCACGAGCGGCACCACCAGGACTCCGGTGACGAGTGCGAGAGTCAACGCCAGTCGTCGGGATAGCCGGATCTTCATGACCGTACCTCCTGAGCCCTGCCCACGCCCCCCTGAAGATCATCATGCCCGGCGCCGCCGGGTTTGTCGTGTGTCGGATTCGTGTCGAGCCAGCGGAGAAGATCCTGGGAGATCAGGTCTACTCCGATGCGGCCCGCCCTGCCATCCAGATCGCGGAATACGCACTCGCCGTTGCCCAGCGAGCGCAGCACGGCCTTGTGCTCCTCCGACGTCTCCACCCCCAGCAGGGACATGACGTGGTCCACCTCCACCCGTTCCGTGGACCTGAACGCGAAGACGGACGACAGGCAGTTGGTCACCTGCTCGTTCAGCAGGTCTCCCGCGTTCTGCGAGACCAGCACGAGAGCGGTGTTGCGGGAGCGGCCCATCCGGCTGACCTCGGGCACCAGCTTGGCGCCCTCGGGCGTGGAGGTGATCGCCCACGCCTCGTCCAGGAAGATCGCCTTGGGGGCGCGCCGGTCGAGGCCGTTCATCAGCCTGCGCGCGAACTGCGAGACCAGGTAGAGCAGGGCCACCGACAGCCGCTGTTCGTAGGAGTAGTCTTCCCTGCTCGTGGCCACGTCGGGGAGCGTCAGCCCGCCCAGCGTGAAGACCGTTGTCCAGCCCTCGGTGTCGATTTGATCACCGCCGGACGGGTCGAAGCAGAGCCTGGCCAGGTGCATCTCCGACATCGAGCGCAGCACCGCGCCCAGGTTCTTCGAGGCGGCGTCCTCGGCCTGCTCCAGGAAGTCGACCACCTTGCCGAGCGAGGGGTCTTCGGCGTTGGACACCGCGGCCACCGCCTGGATCATCGCCGACTCGCGCTCCTCCGACATGCGCGGCAGCAGCAGCCGGAGCGTCTCGGTGGCCATGGTCTTCTTCGCGGCGATGTCGTCGCCGAACGAGAACGGGTCGAGCAGCCCCGGCGCCGCCGAGCCGAGCGGGATGACGCGGGCCTTGCGCCCCCGCTTCTCCAGCAGTTGCACCAGCGACTCCGCGTCGCCCTTGGGGTCGATCACCGCGACCGTCACGCCGCGCAGCGCCATCTGGTAGATCATCAGCAGCGCCAGCGTGGTCTTGCCGCCGCCCGGCTCGCCGGTGATCGCGATGGCGGTCGGCCGGTTGCGGGTGGCCGCCACCAGCGGGTCGAAGTGCACGATGCTGCGGGCCCTGCCGACCGTCTCGCCGATGTACGGGCCGAGCCAGCCCTCGCTGCCCTCCAGCCGGTCGCCCAGGTCCACCGTGGCCGTGGCCATGCCGCCGGCGATCGTCCGCAGCGGCTGGCGCTGGGCGTAGGCGTTGACGCGCACCTTCTCGCCCGGCAGCGCCTCGCAGAACAGCGAGAACTGGTCGCCGGTCGAGTTGACCACGTCGATGCCCATGTCGCGGTAGTGCTCGATCACCGCCTCGACCCGCTGCACGCAGATGTCCTCCGTGGGGGCCGCGACGATCAGCCGGTGCCAGCCGTACACGAAGGGCAGGCGCTCCTTGGTGATGCCGTGCTCCAGCATGCGGGCCGCGTCGATCTGCTCGGCCAGCGCCAGCGGCGCCTCCGCCCCCGCCTCGCGGATGTGGTGGTCCATGTCACGGGCGTGCGCCAGCTTGCGCGCCACGTCCTTGGACGCCTTGACCGGCGGGATCAGCCTCATCCGCGAGGAGATCTCCACCGGGAACGGGAGCTGGTCGGCGAAGTGCATCCACGGCTCACCGTCGGGGAACGGCATCAGGTCGGGGTAGCGGGCGAATGACAGGTGGGCCACGTACGAGTCGCCCTGCGACTGCACGATCCGCAGCAGCGACCTGCCGTTGTGGATCTCTCCCTCGACCAGGGCCTCGATCTCGCCCCTGCCCCAGCGCCGCCTCGGGCTGGCCGACGGGGGCGGGTCGCCGAGCGCGCCCGCCGCCGCGTGCCGGAACAACCACGCCACCTCGACGGAGTTGGCGTGACGGGCGTAGAGCGCGCTCGACGCGAGTGCCCGGCCGAGGCGTTCCGCCTGCTCGGTCCAGCGCCCGATCTCGCTGTCGGGCACGTGGTCGTCCGCCATGCCCAGCGCCTTCTCCGTCTTCTGGTAGAAGCCGAAGACCTGCGACAGCACGCCGCTGCCGAGTTGCTTGCCGCGCGGGCCGAGCCGTACGCCGAGGTAGACCTCCTTGGTCCAGAAGTCCTTGGCCCAGACGTGGCGGTACATCTCCTCCAGGTAGTCGCGCCAGCCCGGCCCCTCGTCGGACGTGGCGTTCAGCGCCATGGCCCACTCCGCCGCGGGGTACGTGCGGTGCGCGACTCTCAGGTGGACCTCGGCGTCGGGCATCCTGATCGCGGCCAGCGCGATCGTGATGTTGGTGGCCAGCGCCTCGCGCTCTTCCGGCGTGACGAACTCGTAGCTGACCGTCGGAAGCCGGAAGTACGCCCAAGCGCAGGTGTCCGTGAGCAGGATGCGATCGTCGAAGTAGCGGACCGCGAGGCGCTGATGCGCACTAGACGCCCTGCTCATGCCGCCCCCTCGGCGCATGAGCGGGCCAGACCTGCTCGCTTGTTCACTTATCGCTCACCGATTCTCGTGCCCGGGGGGTCACTCGCCAACTCCTCTTCGCTCGGTCGTACGGTCTGTGCCGCGAAGCCCGCGACCACCACACCGGCGAGGGCGAGATACGCCCGCCGCCCGGCCGCGCGCAACTGCCCGGGATCGACGACCTCGCCCCCGTCGGGTGCCAGACCGTCCTCCCAGGGGACCCTGACGATGGCCCGGCACCTGCCTCTGGCCATCGACTCCGCCTGCTCGACGTCGGTCATCGAACGCCTGCTCACGCCGTTGACGACCATCACCGCCCGCCTGCGCAGCTCCGCGCAGCCGTGCCCGTCGAGCCACTCGTACGTCATGGCCACCGCCTCGGACGCCTCCTCGCTGGCCGGGACCACCAGGACGAGCTGGTCGGCGTACGGCAGCAACCTGGCCGCCAGGGCGGCGGCCGGGTCGATGACGGCCAGCTTGTAGTGGCGGTCGAGCAGCCGCATGGACTCACCGAGACGATGGTCGGAGAAGAACGACCGGTCCGCGAGACGCTGCTCCGCGCCCGCGTCGGTGTCCGCGCTGATCACCTCCAGGCCGGAGGCGGTCCGCGTGGTGTACCCCCGCATCGTGAGATAGCCGCTGA
The DNA here is from genome assembly GCF_039536965.1 of Nonomuraea antimicrobica. Classification (NCBI taxonomy): domain Bacteria; kingdom Bacillati; phylum Actinomycetota; class Actinomycetes; order Streptosporangiales; family Streptosporangiaceae; genus Nonomuraea; species Nonomuraea antimicrobica. Next base: position 4,909 of record NZ_BAAAZP010000053.1, read on the forward strand.
CCCGGTCGAGGCCCGACATCAGCGAGGTCAGGGTCTCCGGGGTCTCCGGCTGGATCTTGCTGGTCAGGGTGCCGCCGCCGGTGTTCGCGTCGACGGCCACGACCCTGTCGTCGCGGTAGTGGGCGAACGTGTGGCCGAGCATGAGCGCCGTGGTGCTCTGCCCCGCTCCGCCGGTGCAGCCCAGGACCACGATCCTGCGACCGCCCCCGAACACGCTCCTGGCCCTCGCCTCGTCGATCTCGGACCCGTCGGTACGCACGCCGCCACCGCCCACGACGACCTGCGCGATGCGCCGCCAGCCGCCGGGGTCGCGCCCGACGACCGACTCGATCCTCCGCACCCGAGCCTCCCCGGGCCGCGGCACGGGCACCGGCGCCACCAACTCCCCAACGCCCTCCCGCTCCCGCACCACCTCACGACCGGCCGCAGTCGGCGCCACCTCACCGGAGACGGTCGCCCGCTCCCGCGCCGCCTCGCGACCGGCCTGGGCCGCCCACTCCCGCGCGCCTTCACGGTTGGCCGCGGCCGTCCGCTCCCGCGCGCCCTCACGACCGGTCGCGGCCGTCCGCTCCTGCGCGCCTTCACGACCAGCCGGGGTTGTCCGCTCGCGCGCGCTCTCACGACCGGCCGGGGTTGTCCGCTCGCGCGCGTCCTCGCGCTCGTCCGAACGCCCGTGCGCCGGCTCTCGCGGAATGTCCCGCGAGCCGGGCACCTTCCCGGATCGGCCTACCGAGACCTCACCGAACTCCAGCACCTGGCCGGACTCGACCGCGGCGATCTCGCTGCCCGAGGTCTCGCCCGCCGGGATCGCACCGATCCTGCCGACCGGCACCTCACCAGATCTGCCGCCCGAAGCCGCACTGGCCGGGACCTCGTCGGCCCTGCCCACCGGCAGCTCACCGAGCATGCCGACCGGCACCTCGCCAGCCGAGACCTCCCCGGCCTCGCCGACCGCGATCTCTCCGGAGTCGGCCGCAGGGATCTCGCCCGCCGCAACCTCACTGGGCCCGCCCGGCAGCACCTCACCCCAGACTGCGTCGCCGCGAACGGCGTCACCCCGGACTGCGTCGTCGCCTTCGATGTCGTCGCGTCCGATGTCGTCGCGTCCGGGTACTCGCTCGTCGTCCTTGCGGACGCCCGGCCAGGGCACCGGCTTGGCGTTGGGGTGGAGCGGCGGCCACGCCCGCTGCGCGCCCGGCAGCAACGGCCCCGGGGCGAGCCGCGGCGGCTGCCCCTTCCTGTGCTGGTCGCGGGCGAGTTCGTCGTCGTGCCGCTCGTCGTGTTGTTCGTCGTGTTGTTCGTCGTGCCGTTCGCCGTTCCGGACCGCTCCGGCCTCTCCCGGATGCGTACCAGCCTCCTCCGAATGCGTTCCGGCCACTTCCGGATGCGCCTCTGCCCGGCCGGGGGCGTCGGCGGGGGCGTCGGCACTGGCCGCCAGCCGCCGCAGTCGTCGCAGCGCCTCGGTGTCGATGGGCTTGCCCACCGTCGGCCTGCGCGCCCCGTCCGCCCCGACCGGCGCGTCCTCCACATGCGCCGCGCCCGGATCCTCGGCCTTCGCCCACATGTCTTCGTCCCGCGCCTCGTCCACCGTGGCACGGGCCTCGCGCACCTCGTCCACCGTGGCACGGATGTCCCGCGCCTCGTGCGTTGGGGCACGGACCTCGTCCCCCGCGCCGTCAACCACCTCGGGAGGCAACTCGAAGTTCGCCGCGCGAGCCGACTCGCGGGCGGGCTCCCGGATCGCCTCGCGGACGGGCTCACGCGCGGGCTCACGAACCGGCTCACCGGCGGGTTCACGCGCCAACTCGCGGATGGCCTCATGGCCGGGCTCGCGGACAGGCTCCCGGACCGGGACGCGGCCCGACTCCCGGGCCTCCCCGGCCCTCCCGCGCGTCGCCTCGTCAGCCCTCCCGCGCGCCGCCTCCCCGGCTCTCCCTCGCGTCGCTTCCCTGGCCCTCTCGCGTGTCGCCTCGCCGGCCGCCGCGCTCGTGCGTTCGACCGGCTCGGGCCGGGGCCGCTCGACCGGCGTACGTCCACCGGACACGCGGGCGGCGCCCACGGCCTCCTCCACGAGCGGCACCTGTTCCAGACCCCGTCCAGAACCGCCTGAGAGCCCCTCCTCGCGCCGGACGGTCCCCGCCGGGGCCCCAGGGACCCCCTGACGCGCCCGGGCCTTCAGAGCGGGCGCTGTCCCCCTCCTGGTGCCCCAGCCGGAACGCGTGGGCGTCGGCTCGGCGACGGGCGCCTGTGCCGCGGCCGCCGCGGCCGCCGCGACGGCGGGACGCACCTGCCGGGGGGCGATGATCCGCTGCCCCTCGCGCCGCCGCTGCGCATGGCGGGCCTTGCGCGGCCCCTTTGCCTTGGCCCGCGCCGGAGTCGTACGCCAGACCCGCCCCGAGAACGTGACGGTCTCGGGCTCGGAGGTGGCCGCCAGGCGGTACCACGCCTTCGGCTGACCCAGGTAGCGAAGCTGGGACTCCATCAACTCGGTGAGCCGCTTGCCCTCGATGACCGGACGGGTGGACAACCACGTCACGATGCCCGGCGGCACCAGGAACAACACGTGCCAGGGCATCTCCACCGGCACGCCCACCAGGACCAGCAGGAGCGACCACGGGACGAACACCCCGACGAACACTCCGATCCAGACGATGGGCAGCGGCATCGGCAGCCGTAGGTCGTACAGCTTGTAGAGCCGCTTCTCGATACGCCAGATGTTCGTGTACGTGGGCAGGTCCAACGCGGTCCTCCTCTCCACCCGCTCGTACATGACCGCCGAGGGGCGGTCTCAACCCTTACCTGATGCCCAGTGCGCCCGCGATCGCCTTCGCCGTCACCTCGATGATGTTGGGCACGTAGAAGATCACACCGATGGCCACAGCCAATATCAAGAACTGTACGAACCGCGTGATCTCGCGGGTGAAGAGGAAGAACAGCGCGACCACGGAGACGACAACGAGGAACAAAGGGGCGAAGAACGCACGCAGGAAGTCGGCGAGCCCTCCGGTGTCTATGCCGGTCGGCGTGGGCGTCGGCGTCATCGCGATCAAGGTGAGCACTTCGGTCTTCAAGGTCACTTCTCGTCCTTCCGGGGGGTACCGTGCAGCAGCGCGGCCGTACGTCTATCCAACGACCCGGCCGCCGCCGCGTATGTCGGCGACGAACCACTTGTCGCCCTGCTTTTCGACGGTCAGGCGGTAGACCTGCTCCAGCGTGCCGCCGACCGCCGCAGGGTCGGTGGCGTCGGGAGCGGGCGAGGCGTCGGCGCTGGGCACGGCCCACACCACCACTGCCTGAATCTCTCGGGTGGCACCCCCCACAGGCACCACGACTTCCTTGAGCTGCGAGAAGGTGAACGCGCCCCCGAAGCTGGGCAGGCTCTTGCCCGCCGCGACGTAGCGCTGCAGCCCGGCGGCGTCACCGGAGGCGTATTCCTTGAAGAAGCCCTCCAACTGGGGTTTGAGCTCGGCGGCGGCCGCGTCGTCGGCCTCGGGCGTCGCGATCTGGGGGAGGTCGGCCGGGGCCGGGGCGGGCAGGATCGCCGGGCGGCCCGCCACGACGAAGCGGCCTCCGCCGTCGTCGCCGGAGTAGTAGATCGGCACCGACAGCATCATCCGGCGCGGGCCCGACTGGAACGCCACGCTGACCACGGCGTTCTTGTCGTCGGTGGCCTCCACGTCGTAGGGCTGGACGGCGACCGCGGCCAGTTTGCCGTAGCCGTCCCAGCCCATCTGCGGGTCCATGCCCTCGGCCAGGAACGCGGCCAGTTTGTTGGACCTGCTGGCGGCGTCTTCCGGGCTGAAATTCAGATAGACCCCCGCGAACTGGGCGGCGAACGCCATGCCTCGCTCGGTGGGAAATCCCTTGTTCACGTCGACGACACTGTTCGTCGTCGGAGGCGCTTGCTGGGTAAACCGCTCAAATGGGGCACGGACCCCATTCACTACGATAACCACAATAAGCGCCCAGAGAATGATGCGACCGGTCCACACCAGCCACCGTCCGCCGCCACCCGACCAGCCACCACGCCGCGGCCTGCGGGGCGGCGGCGCGTCGAAGTCAGCCGTGTCAAGGGTTGCGGAAAGCCCGGGGCCGTCAGCGATCCGAGGATCGTGGACGGTAGACCTACGAGCCATCACGCCTCCGCTCGCGCCGATCCCCCCGGCTGGCGCGGTGTCGTCCGTTGCCGATCCCCATCATCCGCGGTGAAGTAGTCACCCTATCCGGTCTCCGCCATTGTTCCAGGAAAGCCACGCCCATGCTGCGGCATGACCGTCCTGACGGCAAACCGGGCCCGTATGACCGGTCACCGTGCCGATTCCTGTCACTTCCCGGTGGAAAGGGCTTTTGACCAGGCCAGATACCTAAAATCGCATAGCGTGTCAGCCACGGATTCCTGTCCAAAATAGGCATGGACTGTCGCGACCTGCGGATTCGGCATGGATCGCGGACGGAGCGCGGCGCGTCAGGCCGGCTCGGGGTCCTGGCTGGTGCGCGCCTGACGCCTGCTGTGCAGGTCGACCACCGTGGGCCGGACCGCCCGCTCCAGAGAGCCGCGCAGGTCGGCCAGCATCTCGGCGGGCTCGCGGTCCCGCATCCTGGTCGCCATCTCGTTGCGCTCGTCGACCTTCCTGCGGAGGTACGCCTCGCGGTTGACGCGCAGGCCGTACATCAGCTCGACTCTGATCAGGGCGAGCTCCTCCTCGAGGCTGATGCCCGCGAGTGTGGGTGCCGGGCGTCGTTTCCGGATGATGCGACGGATCATGAGGGCCTCCCGAGTCAGCGTGAACGCCGTGACGATTCGACGCGCAGGGGCCCAAAGTGGTTGACATATCAGTTGTCCCCGGAGCAAACGTCGCGTCCGTTCCCGGGGAGCAGCCGTCCATGGGGGCTTCGCCGCCGTCCCGCCGTCGGTAACCTACCGTAACGAAGGTTCGCACTCCGTGATTGGACTCATGACATGCGCCGAATCGTCGCGGCACTCGCGCCCGCCGCCATGCTCACCGCGTACGCCCTCCTCGGCACCCCCGCCGCCGCCGTGCCCGCCCGGGTGCCCGTCTGGGTGCCCGTGTGGGTGCCCGCGTGGGTGACAGCCGATGAATGCACCGACGACGGGGGCACCATCACGCCGGTCGGCGAGGGCAAGGCCATCTGCACCGGCGGCACCTGGGACAACCAGCTCATCCGCAGCTGACGACTCCCCCGCCCGGGCCTCCCCCCGAAGCCACCCGGCGTTCCCGGGCGGCGCGGCGTTCCCGGGCGGAATGACCGATTGGGGTCGTAGCGGACGCGCAGCTAAGATCACCGCATCGTCACTCGAATGTGGGCCGCCGCAGGCCGATACCGCTTCGGACGCCCCGCCGCCGCCGTCGTCGCGCTCTATCTGGTCGCCGTCGCCACAGCCGCGGCACTCGCCGTGGGCTCCGGCGAGCTGCGGGCGCTGGCGGTGGCCGCGACCGGCGGCACGGGCGTCCTCTTCGAGCAGGACGACTGGCTGGGCCCCGCGCTCGCCGGGATCTGCCTGCTCAACGCCTGGATGTTGTGGCAGGTGCTGCGCGGTCCCGCGCTGCCGCGCGCAGTGGGGCTGCCGCGCGGTGTGATCTGGCTGCGGCGGCTGCTCTACCTGGGCGTCGCCGGCGATCTGGTGCTCTGGCAGCTCGTCGACGAGGTGTCCGAGACCGGAGCGAACGCCGCGAGCCAGACCCTGTGGGTCGCCACCGTGATCCTCCTGTTACGGGTCATGTCCGGGGTCTCCACCTGGTTCAAGGCGATCGCCCTCATGCTCGGCGTGATCGGCGTGGTGGCCCCGTTACCGCTGCTCCACCTCGGCGGCGGCGCCCCTCAGATGATCGGCCCGCTGGTGCTGGCGGGCCTCGGCTCCATGGTGATGATCCTCGTCGGGCAGCGGCGCGACGGACGGTGGAGCGACGCCACGATCGACATCGGGCGGATCTCGCTCATCACCCCGCTCGTCTTTCCGCTGCTGGGTCTCGTTCTGCCGGGCGGGTGGCCCGAGGGCCTGGTACTCCTGGTGGACACGCTCGGCATGTTCTCCCTGGTGTGGCTGGCGCGCACCGCGCACGAGGTCGCCACCCAGCCCACCATCGGGCCCGCCGGACCCACCGGACCCACCACCGGGCCGACCCCCGAACCCGCCACCGGGCACGCCGCCCGGTCCGCCTCCGGGCGCGGGCCGCGGCTGCCGGTCGCCGTCGCGCTCGTTCTGCCGTTCCTCGTGGTCGGCTCCGAGGAAGGTGCGCGGATCAGCTTCACCGACCCGGACGAGCACTGCCGCGGACAAACCCTGCCCTACGCCGACACCCGGCCGCAGGACAGGCCGCGTAGCTTCCTCTGCCTCGCCAGAGACGACACCTTCACGGGGACGCCGATGTTCCCCGAGGACCTGCCGGACCAGCGTGTCCTGGCGTACGGCGAGGAGCTGTGCGCGGTGCCCGGCGTCGAAGAACGGCAGGCGCGGCTGCGGCGGGCGGGCGGGGCCGCGGACGCCACCCGGCTCGGCGACGCCCTGGAGTTCCTGTGCCCCGGCGTCGTCGCCCGGCAGCGGGCCGACGAGGCACGCAGGCAGGCCGAGCGGGAGAAGGAACAGGAGAAGGAGGCGGCCGCATGGGCGGCCGAGCTGAGCGCCGGCTGCGCCGACCCCTGGCCGAAGCTGCGGGCCAGGCGGCAGGGCACCACCGCCTACCAGCTCTTCGAAGGGGGCGGCTACCACGTCTACGACGACCGGGACGACACCGAGGGCCCGGCCGCGGACATGCTCAGGGCCATCGACGACGGGTTCATCGACGCCGCGGGCAGCAGCGCCGCCATCACGACCTACGGCGAGAACGAGCCGATGTGCCTCACGGTCAAGGCGTTCGGCCACGCCCCGCCGCTCCGGCTCAAGGGCTGGGAACAGGTGGTCGAGGTGGGCCTCGTCAGCCGCAGCGGCCGGCTGGTCGTGCCGCCGTATCCCGAGGGCGGCGACAGCGGGGCGGTCGGGCCGCTGCCCAACCTGGCCGTCGACGGCCCCGGCCGCTACCGGATGCGCGTCTACACCCGCTCGTACGAATGGGACGAGGCCGACCCGGAGGCGCCCCTGGAGGAGCACCTGATCGTCGTCTACCCGGGCCGCGCCACGAAGAAGATCGTCCACCGCGCGGCGCGTTGATCCGGCGCGAGGCCGGGCTCAGACGTTGAAGCGGAACTCCACGACGTCACCGTCGCGCATGACGTAGTCCTTGCCCTCGATCCTGGCCTTGCCCGCCGAGCGCGCGCCCGCGATGGAGCCGATCTCGACCAGGTCGTCGAACGAGACCACCTCGGCCTTGATGAAGCCGCGCTGGAAGTCGGTGTGGATCACGCCGGCCGCCTCCGGCGCCGTGTCGCCCTTGCGGATCGTCCAGGCCCTGGTCTCCTTCGGCCCGGCCGTCAGGTAGGTCTGCAGCCCCAGCGTCTCGAAGCCGACCCTGGCGAGCTGGCGCAGCCCCGACTCCTCCTGGCCGACCGACTGCAGCAGCTCGAGCGCCTCCTCCTCGTCGAGCTCGACCAGCTCCGACTCGATCTTGGCGTCGAGGAAGACGGCCTCGGCCGGGGCGACCAGCGCGGAGAGCTGCTCCCTGAGCGCGGCGTCGGTCAGCTCGTCGGCGTCGAGGTTGAACACGTAGAGGAACGGCTTGGCCGTCAGCAGGTGCAGCTCGCGCAGCTCGTCGCGGTCGAGGCCGCTCTCGAAGACCGTCTTGCCGGTCTCCAGTACGGCCAGCGCCGCCTCGGCGGCCTCCAGCGCGGCCTTCTTGTCCTTGTTGTTGCGCGCCTCCTTCTGCAGGCGCGGTACGGCCTTCTCGACCGTCTGCAGATCGGCCATGATCAACTCGGTGTTGATCGTCTCGATGTCGCGCTTGGGGGAGATCTCCCCGTCGACGTGCGTGACGTCGGGGTCGCCGAAGACGCGGATGACCTGGCAGATCGCGTCGGTGTCGCGGATGTTGGCGAGGAACTGGTTGCCCCTGCCCTGCCCCTCCGAGGCCCCCTTGACCAGGCCCGCGATGTCGACGAACTCGACCTTGGCGGGCAGGACGCGGGCCGAGCCGAAGATCTCGGCCAGCACGGGCAGCCGGTCGTCGGGCACGCCGACGATGCCCACGTTGGGCTCGATGGTGGCGAAGGGATAGTTCGCCGCGAGCGCGTTGCCGGTCTTGGTCAGCGCGTTGAAAAGCGTGGACTTTCCGACGTTGGGCAGGCCGACGATGCCGATGGACAGACTCATGCGACCGGCCCCGCCACTCGCGTCGGTCGCCGACCACTGGCTCTGCTGGGTGCCTCGCTACGCTCGCTCACAGACGCAGAGTTTACTTGCTGAGCAGCGACAGACAGGTCACCGGACGATAGCTCCCGTCGGCGCGCAGGTAGCGGCCCGAGCCGGACGGGCAGCTGGCGGGCTCGGCCGCGAACGCCAGCACCCTGGCCCAGGCGTGCGGCGAGTCGCAGGGCACCCTGGTGACGGCGGAGCGGGCGATCACGTCGGTGGCGGGCTCGGCCACGCACGCGCCCCGGTCGAGCACCTGACCGCCGCCGCCGAGGCAGATGACCTGGGCGTCGCCTTCGAGGGTGTCGAGGGTGCCGCTGGGGCAGGCGGCGGCGTCGCGGGTGAGGGCGACGGACCTGCCGTACCAGCCGGGCTGGGCGCAGGCCCGCTCGCGGCCGTCGACGGTGACGCAGTCGCCGGGTCTGAGCAGGCCGCCGCCTCCCCCGGGGGCGCCGGGGTGCGGCTCCAGGAAGTTGCGTACGCACGCCGTACGTCCCGAGCCCACCCGCAGGACGTCGTCGGTGTCCACCGGGCAGTCGCCGGGCCCCGGCGGGTCGGAGGCCATGGCCACCACTTCAGAACGGCCGCCGTTGCACGGGGTCAGCGCGTAGTCGCCCGTCACGCACGCGCCGGGAGACCAGCGCAGCTCCGGCTGAGGCCGCCGGTCCTCCCGCGAGCCGCCCTGCGAGCCCGCGATGACGGCGCCGGTCAGCACGACCAGGATGGCCGCCACGGCGCCCGCGGCGGCCACCTGACTCGGGAGCATGTTCATCCATGTACTGTGCGTGATATTCGGTCACGGACACAACCGGAACGCCCAGGCGTGTCGGGGAGAAGCGGCCCGGGAGTCCTGCAATCATCGATCGGGTGGACGTCGTCTCGCTCGTCATAGGTCTCGCCGTCGGGTTGCTCGTCGGGTTCCTCCTGGCCAGGACACGCGCGGCGGTGCGGGTGGCCGAGGCAGACGCGCGGGCCAGGTCGGCCGCCGAGAAGCTGGTCTACGTCGAGGAGCAGCTCGCCGAGCGTTTCCAGGCGCTGTCCACACGCGCGCTCGACGTCAACAACGTACGTTTCCTGGAGCTCGCCGAGACCAGGCTCGCGGCCAGCCGCGCCGAGGCCACCGGCGACCTGGAGCAGCGCAGGCAGGCCGTCGAGCACCTGGTCGAGCCGCTGAAGGACGCCCTGGCCCGGGTCGAGTCGCAGCTCCGCGACACCGAGTCCGGCCAGCGGGCCGCGCGGGCCGAGCTGGCCAAGCAGATGGACTTCGTCCGCCAGAGCAACGAGCAGCTCCGCTCGCAGACCACCGCCCTGGTCAGGGCCCTGCAGCGGCCCGAGGCCCGGGGCAGGTGGGGCGAGCTGCAGCTCCGCAGGGTCGCCGAGATCGCCGGGATGCAGCACCACTGCGACTTCGACGAACAGGTCACAGAAGGGCCCATGCGGCCCGACATGGTCGTCAGGCTGGCCGGGGGCAAGAACATCGTGGTCGACTCCAAGGTCTCGCTGGCGGCCTATCTGGAGGCCGCGGAGGCGTCCGACGAGTCGCTCGCCACCGTACGCCTCGACGCGCACGCCCGGCACGTACGCGAGCACATCGACCGGCTGGCGGCCAAGGCGTACTGGCAGGGGTTCAACCCGTCGCCGGAGTTCGTGGTGCTGTTCATCCCCGGGGAGGCGTTCCTGGCGCCGGCCCTCGAACGCGATCCCACGCTGCTGGAATACGCCATGACGCGCCGCGTGCACATCGCCACCCCGACGACGCTGATCACGATGCTGCGCACCGCGCACTACGCCTGGCAGCAGGCCGCGCTCAGCGAGAACGCGCGGGCGGTGTTCGAGCTGGGCAAGGAGCTGTACGAGCGGCTGTCGTCCCTGGGCAGGAACGTCGAGTCGCTGGGCAGGGCGCTGACGCGGGCCGTGGAGGCGTACAACAAGTCGGTCGGATCGCTCGAAAGCCGCGTCCTGGTCACCGCGCGCAAACTACACGATCTGGGTGTGGTCGACGGCGATCTCGACACCCCGGAGATGCTCGAAGGGCTGCCCAGACCCCTCGCATCCCCCGAACTGCTCGAAACCTCACCTCTGATTTCCCACGCGAACGGTAAGTTGGCCAACGGGTCGCAATAAACGGGGGGTGGCCAGTGGGTGAGAAAGGCAGGCGTTCTGCCGTCAGGCTGACGGCTCGCGGCGCCATCGCGCTCGCCCTGGTGGCCACGCTGGCGGGCTACGTGCTGACCGCCGTGCTCGACGTCGAGTACATCGTGGGCGCCGCGTTTGTGCTGGCCAGCACGCTGGGCGCGCTGCTGGTCAACCGGCGCGAGCTGCTGTCGCTGGTGGTGACGCCGCCGCTGGTGTTCTTCTGCGCCACGCTGTTCGTCGAGCTGGGGCGGGCCTTCGGGTCGGTGTCGATCGTGCAGTCGCTGGCGCTGGGGCTCTACACGTCGCTGACGCGGGGGGCGCCCTGGTTGTTCGCGGGCTCGGCCGTGGTGCTGGGCGTCGCGTGGCGGCGTGGCCTGCGCGACAACGTACGCGAGCTGCGGGAAGAGCTTAAGGCGGGCGCGGAGGTGCCGCGCCCGCGCCAGCCGTTCGTGCCCGAGCCGGAGGGATATTTCGAGCCCAAGGTCTACGGGACCCCGCGCGGCGAGGACTGACCTACGACGTGCGGAGATCCTTGCGCAGCTCATGGGGCAGGGCGAAGCGCATGCGCTCGTCCACCGGCTCGATCTCGGCGACGTCGCCGAAGCCGCGCGCGGAAAGGTATGCCAGCACCTCCTCGACCAGCTCTTCCGGCACCGACGCGCCGCTGGTCACGCCGACCGTGGTGACGCCGTCGAGCCACTCTTCGCGGATGAAGTCGGCGTTGTCGACCAGGTACGACGCCCGCGCACCGTAGTCTTTGGCCACCTCGACCAGTCGCTTGGAGTTGGAGGAGTTGTCGGAGCCGACCACGATGACGAGTTGCGACTCTGCCGCGATCTCCTTGACCGCCACCTGGCGGTTTTGAGTCGCGTAGCAGATGTCGTCGCTCGGCGGGTCGATCAGCAGGGGGAAGCGCTGCTTGAGCCTGGCCACGGTCTCGTTGGTCTCGTCGACCGACAGCGTGGTCTGCGACAGCCACACCAGCTTGCTCGGGTCTTTGACCTGCACCTGGTCGACCGCGTCGAGACCGTCGACGAGCCGGATGTGCTCAGGCGCCTCGCCCGAGGTGCCCTCGACCTCCTCGTGGCCCTCGTGACCGATCAGCAGGATGTCGTAGTCGTTCGCGGCGAACCTCTTCGCCTCGTTGTGCACCTTGGTGACCAGCGGGCAGGTGGCGTCGATCGTACGCAGACCGCGCTGCCTGGCCTCCTCGTGGACCGCGGGCGACACGCCGTGGGCGGAGAACACCACGATCTCCCCCTCCGGCACCTCCTCGGTCTCTTCGACGAAGATGGCGCCCCTGGCCTCGAGCGTCTTGACGACGTGGGTGTTGTGGACGATCTGCTTGCGCACGTAGATCGGCGCGCCGTACTGCTCCAGAGCCTTCTCTACCGCTACCACGGCTCGATCGACTCCGGCACAGTAGCCGCGCGGCTTGGCGACGAGGACTCTGCGGGAAGTGGGGGTCTGGGGCTCCATACTTTCTATGCTACGTGGAGCGGCCGTACGGCCCGCGCGTGCGTGGCCGCCCGCGGCTTGCCAGACTGGCCGTCCAATACTGACCTCCCAGGGAGACGTACATGTCCCTCAGCGACGTGATACGCAACATCGCTAAAACCGTGACCAACAAGGACGAGCTCAAGGAGAAGGCCAAAGACCTGCCGCTCCTCGTCGTCCAGACCACGCTGAGCGTCGCCGGGCAGGCGCTGCTGCTCGTCGACCGGATGAAGAACTCCATCAAGGGCCTGGCGACCAAGGAGGAGCGCGAGGAGGAGAACGACTCGCGCCCGCTCGCCGCCGAGCAGGTGGCCACGGCCCCGGCCGAGGCGGAGTCGTCCGGCGAGTCGTCCGGCGACAAGCAGGCGCGCAAGGAGCCGGTCATCTTCGCGCCGCGCCCCGGCACCGCCGAGCCCAACGGGGTCGCCAAGACCAAGCCGGACCCGGTCATCTTCGCTCCGGCCGGCAAGCAGGACAAGGCAGACAAGTCCGAGACACCCGAGACGGCCGACAAGTCCGTCCAGGCCGACCGGACGGAGTCCGTGGCCGTCGTGGAGCCGGAGACCGCGCCCAAGCCGGACGTCACACCCAAGCCGGACGTCACGTCCAAGCCGGACACCGAGACCAAGCCGGTGGCCGAGACCAAGCCGGTGGCCGAGACCAAGCCGGTGGCCGAGACCAAGCCGGTGGCCGAGACCAAGCCGGTCGTGGAGTCCAAGCCGGTGGCCGAGACCGAGACCGAGACCGTGTCCGCGCCCGAGCCGGTTGCCGAGCCGGTGGCCGAGCCCGCTGTCGAGCCCGCTCCCGCCGCGCAGGTCAAGGCCGCCGAGCCCGCCAAGGCGCCCAAGCCCGCCGGCAAGCCGGCCGAGCCGCTGCCCGGCTACTCCGACCTCACCGTCGCCTCCCTGCGCGCCAGGATGCGCGGCAAGACCGCCGAGCAGATCGGCGACTACCTCGCGTACGAGAAGGCGACGACCGGGCGGCCCGAGGTCATCCGGATGTTCGAGAACCGTCTCGCCAAGCTCCAGGCCGGGGAATAGATCGCGCCGAACCCGTAGTCTTCCGCCATGACCTCGAAGACCACGCCAGAGTCTCCCCTGCCGATCCGCACGGTCCTGCAGATGGTGGGTGGCTGGATCGGGAGACTCGGCACGGTCTGGGTCGAGGGTGAGATCACCGACCTGAGCGCGCGTGGCGGCACGGTGTTCCTGACCCTGCGCGACCCGGTCGCCAACGTGTCCGCCAGGGTCACCGCCCCCCGTGGCGTCTATGAGGCGACGGTGCCGCGGCCGTCCAACGGCTCCAGGGTGGTGCTGCACGTCAAGCCCGACTTCTGGGTCAACAAGGGCTCCTTCGCGTTCACCGCGCTGGAGATGCGCCCCGTCGGCGTGGGCGAGATGATGGTCAGGCTCGAACGGCTCAGGCAGTTGCTGGCCGCCGAGGGGCTGTTCAACGCCGACAGGAAGCGGCGGCTGCCGTTCCTGCCCGGCACGATCGGGCTCATCTGCGGCCGAGAGTCGGCGGCCGAGCGCGACGTGCTGGAAAACTCCCGGCGGCGCTGGCCCGCCGTGCGGTTCAAGGTCGAGGAAGTGGCCGTTCAGGGGCCGTACGCGGTGGCCGAGGTGACCGAGGCGCTGCGCAGGCTCGACGCCGACGCCTCGGTCGACGTGATCGTCGTCGCCCGTGGTGGCGGCTCGCTGGAAGACCTGCTGCCGTTCTCCGACGAGACCCTCGTGCGCGCGGTGGCCGCCTGCCGCACGCCCGTGGTGAGCGCGATCGGCCACGAGCAGGACAGCCCGCTGCTCGACCTGGTGGCCGACGTACGCGCGTCCACCCCGACCGACGCGGCCAAGAAGGTCGTGCCCGACGTCGGCGAGCAGCTCACGCTGGTCCGCCAGCTCCGCGACCGGGGCCGCAGGGTGCTCAGCGGCTGGCTGGACCGGGAGATGTCCTGGCTGACGTCCGCACGGTCGCGGCCCTCGCTGGCCGACCCCGTACGCGAGCTGGAACGCCGCGCGGAGCAGGCCGAGGCGCTGCGCGACCGGGCCAGGCGTTCGTTGTCCGGCTCGCTCGACCGTGCCGCCGACGATCTCACCCACCTGCGGGCCCGCCTCGTCGCCCTGTCGCCCGCGGCCACGCTGGAGCGTGGTTACGCGATCGTCCAGCACCCGTCAGGGGAAGTGGTTCGCCTGGCCAAAGACGTCGCCCCCGGGTCGGTGCTGACGATCCGGCTGACCGACGACCGGCTCACCGTACGCACGGAGGAACAGGACGAGACCGACGACGCCTGACCGGCCCGAGACGCACGGCGGCCCGCCGCGTCAACGGGCCTGACGGGTGACGCCTTCGGCCAGCCCGGTCAGTCCGGCCTTGATCTCCTCGACCGTCATGCCGCGCTCCTCCCGCTGGAAGGCGATCAGGCAGGCGTTGATCGGCGCGAGGAGGGCGTCGGCCAGGTAGGAGGCGTCGGCCCGCGGGCACGCCTGCCCGAGCAGCGTGGCCAGGTGCAGGTGATGCACCCGGTACGGCCCCCCGAGCAGAGGCGCCTTGCCTCCCGTCTCCAGCAGCAGGAACAACCCCTGCTGCGCCACGATCCGGTCGACCAGCGCGTGCAGGAACGCCACGATCCGTTCGTCGGCGGGGGCACCAGGGCCCAGGGGCGGCGGCCCGGTGAGGAAGGCCGCCTGGAACTGCCGCTCCCAGTCGTCGAGCAGCGCGAAAATCAGTGTTGACCGGTCGCCGAAGCGCCGGTAGACGGTGCCCACGCCGACGCCCGCGACCCGGGCGACCTCGTCGAGTGACAGCTCCTCGGCCCCGCGTTCGGCGATCATGCGCGTCGCGACCTCGATGATCTTCTGCCGGTTCCGCGCGGCATCGGCGCGCTCTGGCTGGGGTTGCCCGACGATGGGCAGCGATCGACGTCCAGGCACGCAGTCGAGCATACCGCTGGTAATCGGAGAGTTCTCCGGTTAATCTTCAACCGGAGAACTCTCCGATTCTGAGGAGCAAAGATGCCCAGCGATTTCAACCAGAAGGTCATCGGCGAGTTCCGGGCCAACGAGGGCCGGGTCGGCGGCATACTCCAGGGCTCGCCGATCGTGCTGCTCACCACGACCGGGGCCAGGAGCGGCAGGTCGATCACCACGCCGCTGGTGTACCTGCCGGACGGGGACCGTCAGGTCATCATCGCCTCCAACGGCGGCGCCGACACCCACCCCGCCTGGTACCACAACCTGCGCGCCACCCCGGAGGCCACGGTGGAGATCGGGACGGAGACGTTCGGGGTCAGGGCGGAGTTCGTGGACGGCGACGAACGCGACCGTCTCTACGCCCGGATGGTGGCACAGGCCCCGCAGTTCGCCGACTACGAGGCCAAGACCACCCGCCGCATCCCGGTGGTCGCCCTCCTCCGCACCGTCAACTGACCCCCTCACAGAGACACGTCGCCGCGGACGGGATGCGGGCGGGAGGAGGCGGGGTCAGAAGGGGGCGTCGTCGGAGTGGCCGGCGTTGGGCTCCGAGCGGCGGGCCATGGCGGCGGCGAGCTTGACCCTGGCCCCCTGGAGCCACTCCTCACAGACGGCCGCCAACTTCTCCCCCCGCTCCCACAGCTCGATCGACTGCTCCAGGGTGAGCCCGCCCGTCTCCAACCGGCGCACCACCTCGGTCAGCTCCTCGCGTGCCTGCTCGTACGAAGGTGCCTTCTCCTCTGCCACACAGCCCAGCCTAGACGTGCGGACCGGTCGCGTCCGACAGCATCAGCCCTGGGGCCGCTGCTGGAGTCGCGCCGCCAGCTCACCCAGCTCCGCCCAGTCGGCCGTGCCGGTGATGACCAGCGTCACGTCGGGCAGCACGCGTACGAGCGAGCGCTGGTTCTTGTCCTCGCGGAACCGCTGCTCCCACGCCACCCCGCCGACCTGTTGCGTCCCCGTGGCCTTGTCGGTGTTGGCCATGCGGCTGGCGAAACCGGCCGCGGGCTGCTCGTTGCTCTGCGCGAACATCGCGTGCTCCCGTTTGGCGGTGGCGTAGCCGAGGTAGAGGACCGCCGCGCCGTTCTCGCCCTTGGCGATCCTGTTGCTGTTGGGCACCCAGTCGGCCGGGTCCTGCTGGGGGGACCACACGCCGTACGGCACGGTGTGGCCGAAGTTGGCGACGGTGATCGAGTAGTCGAGCCGCGGGATGTGCTCTTCCCGGCTCTGCGGGGTGACCAGCAGGAACACTCCCGCCCCCGCGAGGCAGACGAACAGGGCTACCGCGTAGCCGTACAGACCTTGGGTGAAGCGCACAATTGGCGAGGTTACCCGCTGGAGGGGGCGGTCGCCGAAGCGGCCGGGCGGATCTGGCCGATGATGGCGAGCACCTGCTCGGCCAGGACGCGATCGTCGGAGAGCACGACCTCGGAGACCGCCGCGGCCAGGGCACCGGTGATCACCACCACGAGGGCCTGCTCGTTCTCGAACAGCGCCGCGTTGCGCTGGGCCCACTTGCGCAGCCGGTCACGCATGACCACGTCGAAGCCGGGCGGCCCGTCGCCGCGCAGGAACAGCGCGGCCAGCTCGCGCTCCTCCAGGCAGCCGTCCAGGTAGGCGCGGGCGGCGCTGATGAACACGCACATCGGGTCGGTCTC
Organism: Nonomuraea antimicrobica; assembly: GCF_039536965.1. Taxonomy (NCBI): domain Bacteria; kingdom Bacillati; phylum Actinomycetota; class Actinomycetes; order Streptosporangiales; family Streptosporangiaceae; genus Nonomuraea; species Nonomuraea antimicrobica. The sequence goes on from NZ_BAAAZP010000053.1 coordinate 21,471, forward strand.
GCCGTCGCCGCGGGCGGTGCGGGCGGCCCGCTTGGTGCGCTGCGTCTGCCTGGCCTGGAACTCCTCCCACAGCGTGAGATAGAGATCGGCCTTGCCGGAGAAGTGGTGGTAGAGGCTGCCCACGCTGGCCTCGGCCCTGGCCACCACGTCGGTGACGCCCGCCTCGGCGAACCCTTTGGAGACGAAGACCTCTCTGGCCGCCGCGAGCAGCGAGCTGCGCGTGGCCGCGCCACGCTCGGACGTGCGCGGCTGGGTGACGACGTCGTCCACATCGCTCATTCGGATCTCCTCCACAGCCGGGCGCCACGCACCATGTTGGAGGCAAGATCCTGGTCGCGCACGGCGTATGGCGCAAAATCCGTTCTCCGCTAGCAGATTATCCCCCTCCGACCGGGCAGAGACCGGCAACTACGATCGAGGTAGACGTCCCACGAGGAGGCCAGCCAATATGTCCGACCAGACTTCCGTGCCGCCGGCGCTCGCCACCAGCGAGCGCGCCCCCGATCGAAACCTGGCGCTGGAGCTCGTCCGTGTCACGGAGGCGGCCGCGATGGCGGCGGCCCGGTGGGTCGGCCGGGGTGACAAGAACGGCGCCGACGGCGCGGCGGTGAACGCCATGCGCCAGCTCATCAGCACGGTGTCGATGAACGGAGTGGTCGTCATCGGCGAGGGCGAGAAGGACAGCGCCCCCATGTTGTACAACGGCGAGCGGGTCGGCGACGGCTCCGGCCCCGACTGCGACGTGGCGGTCGACCCCATTGACGGCACCCGGCTGACGGCGCTCGGCATGCCCGACGCGGTGTCGGTGATCGCGGTCAGCGAGCGCGGCTCGATGTACGACCCCTCGGCCGTGTTCTACATGGAGAAGCTGGTCACCGGCCCGGAGGCCGCCGACGTGGTGGACATCGAGGCCCCGGTGGCCGCGAACATCAACGCCGTGGCCAGGGCCAAGCACTGCTCGCCGTCCGACGTGACCGTGGTGGTGCTCGACCGGCCCCGGCACGAACGCCTGGTCAAGGAGATCAGGGAGGCGGGCGCGCGCATCAAGTTCATCACGGACGGCGACGTGGCCGGCGCGATCATGGCGGCCCGCCTGGGCACCGGCATCGACCTGATGCTCGGCATCGGCGGCACCCCCGAGGGCATCGTGGCCGCGTGCGCGCTCAAGTGCCTGGGCGGCGTGATCCAGGGCAGGCTGTGGCCGCGCGACGACGCCGAGCGGCGCAGGGCCCTCGACGCCGGGCACGACCTCGACCAGGTGCTCACCACCAACGACCTGGTCAGCTCCGACGACGTGTTCTTCGCGGCGACCGGCATCACCCAGGGCGAGCTGATGCACGGCGTACGCTTCCGCGCGGGCTCGGCGGTGACGCAGTCGCTGGTGATGCGCGGGCGATCGGGCACGATCAGGAGGATCGAGAGCGAGCACCAGCTCTGGAAGCTGCGCGCGTACAGCGCGATCAACTTCGACACGGCAGGCTGAGCCGGGGCGGCGGGCTGGCGACGGCGCTCGAGGCAGGGCGGCGGGGCGGCGGGGCGGCGAGGCGATGAGGCGGCGGGCTAGCGGCGGCGCTTGCGGCGGGGCGGCTCTTTGACCTTGACCTCGCCGGCGAAGTTCGTGGTGTGCACCTCCACCACGGGCGCGCCCGGCTCGGTCGGCTGCTTGGTCAGGCGGACCGTCTTGTCCTTGGTCACCCTGATCACCTCCAGCCCCTCCGGCACGTGGATCTCCAGGCCGCCGAAGACGAGGGTGGCGTTGATGATGATGCGCCGGTTCTGCAGGATCGCGTCGCGGAAGTCCAGCTTGGTGGTGCCGAACATGGCCGTCACGCCCAGCTCGGCGGGCACCACCCAGCGCCCGCCGCGCTGCTCCTTCTTGAAGATGGCCGCGACCGGCCGGTCGTCGAGGTTGAGCGGCTGTTGGTCGGCGGGCAGCAGGTCGGTGGTGAGCGAGGCCAGCTCGCCGAGCGTACGCGCGGCGTAGAGCGTGCCGAGCCGCTCTTCCAGCTCCTCCAGCGTGAGGCGCCCGTCGGCGTGCGCGTCCTGGAGCACCTGGGCGATGCGTTCGCGGTCGGCGTCGGAGGCGCGCAGCTCGTGCGGTGGCGGCACGTCGCTCTGCGCGGCGGGGGCGCGGCGGGCGGACACGAACTCCTCGGCCAGCCGCTCCCCGACTTCTTGCAGCTTCGGCAACCACGATCCCGCGCGTTCGTTCACACTTCTGACGATATCCGGCGCTCGCCCCGTTCGCTCGTCCCGATTGAACGGGTGTCAGTGGATTCCGGCCAGCAGTCCGGCGATCTCCTCCGCGAGTTCCCGATTCACCTCGGCGTGGCGGTTCGGGAGCCGTACCACATCGCACCGGAAACGGGTCCGGCGCTCCGGTCTCTCAGAAATTTCTTAGGAATCCCCGCGCCAGGAAGGCCGTTATCCCCGGCAAAAGAGGGAGGTGCGCGTGCATCAACCGGCACGGTGGGGTTTGGGCGCGGCAGGCGCGGGCGTGGTGGTCATCCTGGGGCTGGACCTGACCAGCCTCGACGAGATGAACCCATTCATGCGGACCATCAGCGAGCACGGCCTCGGTCCCGACGGGTGGATCTTCGGGCTCGGAGTGGGCCTGCTGGCGGCGGGGTCCGCGGCCATCGGTGTGTCACTGGCGCGTAAGAGGCTGGCGGGGGTGTTCGGCACGATCGCGCTCATGAGCTGGAGCGTCGGGCTGTTCATGACGGCCTGGTTCGAGAAGCACGACTGGTCGGTCGGGCCGAGCACGAGCGGCAGCATCCACCGGGTGGGCAGCTTGATCGCCTTCCTCAGCCTCCCGCTGGCGGCGGTGGTGATCGCCAGGCCGTGGCGGCATCGCGAACGGTCGAAGGCCACGCTGGTGGCCTTCGGGTTCGGGATCTGCTCGGTGCTCTGGGTGGTGGGCATCGGCGCGGTGACGTTCATCGGGGCGGGCAACGGGCTGCCGTGGTACCGCGTCATGCCGCTGGGGCTGGTGGAACGCGGGCTGGCGGTGACCGAGGTGGCGGCGCTGCTGGCGCTCGGGGTGTGGGCGGCGGCCGGACGGCGTCCCGTGCTGGCGGAGGGGCTCCGGCAGCCGCTAACCTGACCCAGCCTCACGTTCTGATCTCCCCCCAATCAGGAGGCCGCCGTGCCGTCCTCACGTGATCGCCGGGCCCGCATGGCCACGTACGTCGTCTATGGCGTCCAGGGCCTGTCCTTCGCCTCGCTCCTCATCCAGGTCGCCAACCTCCAGGCCGAACACGGCCTCGACGAGGGCACCCTGACGTTGCTGCTGCTGATCGTGCCCGTGTTCGCGGGCGTCGGCAGCGTGGCGGCGGGCGCGTTCGCGGCACGCGTGGGCAGCAAGGTGCTGCTGCGCATCGCGCAGCCCGTGGTGGCCGCCGCCGTCGTGCTGGCCGGGCTCGCGCCGAGCGTGCCGCTGCTGGTGCCGGTGCTGCTGCTGTTCGGGCTGGCCGTGGGCGCGGTCGACGCGGGCATGAACATGCAGGGCGTGGCGGTCGAGCGCAGGTACGGCGTCCAGGTGCTGAACGGCTTCCACTGCGTGTGGAGCGTGCTCAGCATGACCGGCGCGCTGTGGGCGTCGGCGGCGGCCGACCTGCCGCTGCCGCTCATCATGGCGCTCCCCATGGTCGTCGCGGTCGCCGGCTCCCTGTACGCCGGGCGGTTCCTCTGCACGCCCGAGGAGGAGAAGGCCGACACCGGCGCCCCGGTCACCGGCGGCGGGTTCCCGTGGCGGCCGATCATCCCGCTCTGCCTGGCCATGGGCTTCCTGTACGTCGGCGACGCCGCCGTGTCGAACTTCAACACCGTCTTCATGAAGGACGTGCTCGAAGCGGGGCCACGGGTGATCCCGCTGGCCTACGTGGCCTACCAGGCGACCACGCTGGCCGTCAGGCTCGGCGGCGACCTCGCCGTGCGCCGGTACGGCCCGGCCGCCATCGTCAGGATCGGCGGTGTGATCGCCACGATCGGGTTCCTGGGCGTCGTGCTGGCCCCGAACCAGCCGCTCGGCATCGTGGCGTTCGGGCTGACCGGGGTGGGTCTGTCGGTGGTGGCGCCGCAGTCGTTCTCGGCGGCGGGCAGGCTGGACCCGGCGGGCACCGGCGTGGCCATCGCCCGGGTCAACCTCTTCAACTACGTCGGCTTCATCGTGGGCGCGGCCCTGGTGGGCGGCCTCGCGGACGCCGCGGACATGCGGGTGGCGTTCGCCGCGCCGCTGGTGCTGGCCGCCGCCATCATCGTCCTGGCCCGGGGCTTCGAGCCGAGGCGCACCGAGGCCGCCGCCTGACCGGCCAGGGCTCGCTCACTTCACCGCCGCACTTCCGCGACCTCCACCGGACGTCCCTCGCGCAGTGACAGGTCGGCGGCCTCGGCCACGTAGAGGGCTTCGAGCGCGTCCTCGATCGAGCACAGGCTCCGGTCTGCCCGCAGGAAGGCGTCGATCTCGCCGCGGTAGGCGGCCTCGAAGCGGGCGACGAAGTCGGGCCAGGGGTTGTCCGGCCTCGGCAACAGGTCCTCGGGCGAGTGGTACTCCGCCGAGTGCAGCGGGGCGCGCGAGCTGAGGCCGACGACCTGGGTGCGCTTGGTGCCGGCCAGTTCCATGCGCACGTCGTAGCCGCCGCCGTTGTAGCGCGAGCCCTGGAGGGTGGCCAGCGTGCCGTCGTGGAGGGTGAGCAGCGCGGCGCTGGAGTCCACGTCACCGGCCTCGGCGAAGAACGCGGCGCCGAGGTTGGCGCCCTGGGCGTAGACCGACACGACCTCGCGCCCGGTCACCCAGCGCAGGATGTCGAAGTCGTGGATGTGGCAGTCGCGGAAGATGCCCCCGGAGCTGGCGATGTACTCGGCGGGCGGCGGCGCGGGATCGGCCGTGACCAGGTGCACGCGGTGCAACTCGCCCAGCTCCCCCGCACGCAACGCCGTCGCCGCCGCCACGTAGCCGGGGTCGAACCTGCGCTGGAACCCGATCTGCACCCGGTTGCCGGCGCTCGCCTCCAGCACCTTGACGGTCTCGGCCACCGTCGCCGCGACCGGTTTCTCGCAGAAGACGGGGAGGCCCCGCTCGCACGCCCTGACGATGAGTTCGGCGTGGGTGCCGGTCGGGCTGGCGATGACGACGGCGTCGGCCTCGAAGGGGTCGCCCGGCCTGCCGTACGGCGACGTACGCACGGGATCGGCCACGATCAGCTCGTCCACCAGCGGATGAGCGGCCAGGGTCGCGGCGTGAACGGCCCCGATCCGGCCCAGGCCCAGCAGTCCCACGCGCATGGCGGCCTCCAAATCGCGATCAGATCTTCTTTCTAAATGAGCATTTCTCCGTCAGTCAACGTTTTGTCCTGACATGCGTACCTTCAGCCCTCGTACGGCCTCGGCCGCCTTGTGCGCGGGCAACCGCGCGAACCCCACCACCACGGCCGCCGGGCCCCGCTTCGTCCGCATCGGCGCCACCGGCTCGGCCGACATGCCCAGCTCCAGGGCGACCCGCACCGTACGCGGCTCGTCCCACCCGCCAGGCAGCTCCAGGTACACGTGCAGCCCGGCCTCGATCCCCTTGACCCGGACCTCGGGCAGCTCCTCGGCCAGCGCCCTGACCAGGGCGTCCCGGCGGCGGCGGTACTCCCTGCGCATCCGCCGCAGGTGCTTGTCGTAGCCGCCGGTCCGCAGGAAGTGGGCCAGCGCGTACTGCTCGATGACCGGCGAGCCCAGGTCCAGCTCGCCCCGCGCGCGACGGACCGCCTCGGCCAGGTCGGGCGGGGCCGCCAGCCAGCCCAGCCGCAGGCCGGGCGCGAGCGCCTTGCTCACGCTGCCCGAGAGGATCACCCGGTCGGGCGCCAGGCCCTGTAGGCAGCCGACGGGCTCGCGGTCGAAGCGGAACTCGGCGTCGTAGTCGTCCTCCAGGATCACCCGATTGCCGGCGAAGGCCCACTCCATCAGCGCCGCCCGGCGCGGCGGCGAGAGCACCACCCCGGTCGGGAACTGGTGGGCGGGCGTCACGAGCACGGCGTCGCCGCTGAGCCTGCGCACGTCGAGCCCCTGCCCGTCCACCGGCACCGGCACCAGGTGGGCCCCCGCCCGCCGCAGCAGCGGCACCTGGCGGTGGCTGGTCGGATCTTCCACGGCCAGCCGCAGCGTACGCCGCTGGGCCAGCACGTGCAGGATCAGGCTGAGCCCCTGCGCCACGCCGCCCACGATGATGAGGTGCTCGGGGCGCACGTCGGCCGCCCTGACCCTCCTCAGGTAGCCGGCCAGCTCTTCTCGCAGCTCAGGCACGCCGCCGGGGTCCCCGTAATCGAGGGCGTCCGAGGGTACGGTGGTCAGGACGTGCCTGACGGCCGCAAGCCAGCGTTCACGGGGGAAGTGGCCGAGGTCGGGGGAGGTGGGGCGATGACCGTAGTACGGAGCGCGCACGGAGGTGTCGCGCCACGCCGTCCTGGACCGGGACGGCGCGGAGTCTCGGAAACGGGGTGGCAGGGAGGCGCGGGCGCCGCCCCGCCCGGCGTTCGTCGGGGTGACCAAGGTGCCGACGCCCACCCTGGAGACCAGGAAACCCTCGGCCACCAGTTGCTCGTACGCCTCCACCACGACGCCCCTGGACACCTGGAGGTCGGTGGCCAGGTCGCGGGTGGCGGGCAGGCGGGTGCCCGGCGCGAGCCGCCCGCCCCGGATCGAGTCGCGCAACTCCGACGCGATCTGCCCGGCGATTCCCCCCTTGCCGCGGTCTATCCGGATGTGGAGGTCGGCCATATTGGTCCTGTCTCCCAGCGGCACATTGGACTGTTTACGCGAACCATTGTCTCCCTAGCATCCCTCGCATGAGAAACGGAATCGTGGGGGCGGCCACGGCCATGTTCCTGGTCGGAACGCTGGCCGGGGTGTCAGGTCTCATCGGCGACTACCCCTTGTACGGCGGACAGGCCGTTCGGTATCTCGTGGCCTCGGTCATCCTGCTCGTCATCACGCGGTTGCTCGGCCTGCGTTTCGTCCGGATGACCCGTCGCGAGGCGCTCTGCCTGGGCGGCCTGACCCTGCTCGGCCTGGCGTTCTTCAACATCTGCGTGATCGAGTCCACCCGCGCCTCCGGCCCCGCGCTGGTCGGCACCGTGCTCGGCACCGTGCCGCTGGCGCTCGCGCTGGCCGGCGGCAGACCCGCGCCCCGGCTGCTGCTCGGCGCGGGCATCGTGGTCACCGGGGCGACGCTGGCCACGGGTCTCGGCAGCGGCAACGCGACCGGCCTGCTGTGGGCGCTCGGCGCGCTCGTGGGCGAGGTGAGCTTCTCCATGCTGGCCATCCCGCTGCTGCCCAGGCTGGGGCCGATCCGGGTGTCGGCGTACTCGACGGCGCTGGCCGTGCCGATGCTGGCCGTGGTCGGGCTGGTCCACGAGGGGACGGGCATGTTGCGGGTGCCGACGGTGCCCGAGGCGCTCGGGTTCGCGTACCTGGCGATCGTGGTCACCGTGGTCGCGTTCTTCCTCTGGTACCACTCCCTGCCCAAGCTGGGGCCCGGTCGGGCCGGGCTGTTCGCGGGGCTCATCCCGGTGGCGGCCATCGTCACGGGGGTGGTGCTGGGGGTGGCCGTGCCGTCGGCGTACGACCTGCTCGGCGCGGGGCTCGTCGTCGTCGGCATCCTGGTGGGGCTCACGGCCGAGCGTTCCGGCACGAAGGCGGCGGTACGCCCGTCCGAGGCGTGAGTCCGGCCCGGGACCCCGAGAGCCGTCCGTGGCCTGAGCCGGTCCTCCGGCCGCTCCGAGGGCGCGTAATCTCTTGGAGGACCGAAAGGATGGACATGGGCGAGTTCGACTACACCGACCTGCTTCCGCTTGGAGCCGACGAGACCGAGTATCGGCTGATCACCTCGGAGGGGGTGCGGAAGGTCGAAGCGGCCGGGCGTACGTTCCTCGAGGTCGATCCGGAGGCGCTGCGGCTGCTGACCGAGACGGCCGTCCACGACATCTCCCACTTCCTGCGCACCTCGCACCTCGCCCAGCTCAGGAAGATCGTCGACGACCCCGAGTCCAGCGGCAACGACCGCTTCGTCGCGCTCGACCTGCTGAAGAACGCCTCCATCTCGGCCGGCGGCGTGCTGCCGATGTGCCAGGACACCGGCACGGCCATCGTCATGGGCAAGCGCGGCCGCCACGTGCTGACCGACGGGCGCGACGCCGAGCACGTCTCCCGCGGCGTGTACGACGCCTACACCAAGCTCAACCTGCGCTACTCCCAGATGGCCCCGCTGACCATGTGGGAGGAGAAGAACACCGGCGACAACCTCCCCGCCCAGGTCGAACTGTACGCCGAGGACCCCCACGGGCACCCCGACGAGTACAAGCTGCTGTTCATGGCCAAGGGCGGCGGCTCGGCCAACAAGTCGTTCCTGTACCAGGAGACCAAGGCCGTGCTCAACGAGAAGCGCATGATGGCCTTCCTGGAGGAGAAGATCCGCTCGCTGGGCACCGCGGCCTGCCCGCCGTACCACCTGGCCGTCGTCGTGGGCGGCACCTCCGCCGAGTACGCGCTCAAGACCGCCAAATACGCCAGCGCCCGCTACCTCGACTCGATCCCCACCGAGGGGTCGCCCGCCGGCCACGGCTTCCGCGACCTGGAGATGGAGGCCAAGGTCTTCGAGCTGACCCAGAAGCTGGGCATCGGGGCGCAGTTCGGCGGCAAATACTTCTGCCACGACGTACGCGTCATCCGCCTGCCCCGCCACGGCGCGTCCTGCCCGGTGGCCATCGCCGTCTCGTGCTCGGCCGACCGCCAGGCGCTGGCCAAGATCACGCCGGAGGGCGTGTTCCTGGAGAAGCTGGAGACCGACCCGGCCCGCTTCCTGCCGGAGACCACCGACGACCACCTCTCCGACGACGTCGTCCGGATCGACCTCAACCGGCCGATGCCCGAGATCCTGGCCGAGCTGACCAGATATCCCGTCAAGACGCGGCTCTCCCTCACCGGCCCGCTGGTGGTGGCCCGCGACATCGCGCACGCCAAGATCGCCGAGCTGCTGGACGACGGGGGTGAGATGCCCCAATACCTCAAGGACCACGCCGTCTACTACGCCGGACCGGCCAAGACGCCGCAGGGGTACGCCTCGGGGTCGTTCGGGCCGACGACGGCGGGGCGGATGGACTCGTACGTGGAGAGGTTCCAGGCGGCGGGCGGCTCGATGGTGATGCTGGCCAAGGGCAACCGGTCGAAGCAGGTGACGGAGGCTTGCCGGCAGTACGGCGGCTTCTACCTGGGCTCCATCGGCGGCCCTGCGGCGCGGCTGGCTCAGGACTGCATCAGGAAGGTGGAGGTGCTGGAGTATCCGGAGCTGGGGATGGAGGCGGTGTGGAAGATCGAGGTCGAGGACTTCCCGGCGTTCATCGTGGTCGACGACAAGGGTGACGACTTCTTCACTGACAGGACCGGCCCGGTGCTGAGCATCGGCCGCCGCTGACGGGCCGCTGGCCCGCTGACGGCTGGGTCGACCTGCGGCGAGGCGGGTGCCGCCGCGAGCATCTCGCGGCTCACCCGCCCCCTCGCTCCCACGCCGACCTGGTGACACGCGAGACGGTCACCCTGGTGACGGGCGAAGACGGTCACGCGGCGACCGACGGCCGGTGCGGCGCCACGACGGAGCCGTCGGGCAGCAGCAGGCCGGTGTCCTCGAACAGCACGACGCCGTTGCAGAGCAGGCTCCACCCCTGGTCGGGGTGGGACGCGATCACGTGAGACCGCTCACGGTCGGGGGAGTCGGCACTCGGGCAAGCGGGGTAGTGACTGCACATTGCGCACCTCTCAGATTGCGCTCCAGGTTGCTGGGTCTCAAAAGGGCAGTGGGCGCCCCGACGGCGTGCGAAGGTCCAGCTCGGCTCGGGTCGACTTCTTCGGCCGGCGGCGAACCTGGGTCTGGCTCATCTTCATCACGTCCTTCAACGGTGTGTCTCAGCGGTGAACCGGTGATGGAACCTCGGCGATGCCCTCAGTCTGACGTCGAGGGCCGACAGTTTCCTGCCGTCCTGCGGGGGGATCTCGCCTTCTCTCATGGCTATGACCATGCCCCCGTCCTCTTACGGCGTCCTTACAACTCACTGACGGGGGCCTCGTGGTTCCTGTCAGTCAGACTGCCGCAGCCCTGGTAACCCCCTACCAGGCATCATGCACAAATTCCCGGCAGGTCGTTGTGCCGACCGACACACCCGCCGGGCGAGCTGGGAAAACGGTCCGAAAAAGGCGGGCGAGAACGCGCGCGCGGGCGGCGGTAAGCCGCCCGCGCGGCGGGACCAATCTGACCTCGACAGACTGCCAAGGGAAGACCTAGGTCGCAAGTCCGATGTAGTTGCAATGTACTTGCAATAGTGTCGGCTCAGAGATCGCCAAGGAGGTCACATGGGTGACTACACCCTTCCCGACATGCCGTACGACTACGCCGCGCTCGAGCCCGCCATCACCGGCGAGATCCTGGAGCTGCACCACGCCAAGCACCACGCGGCCTACGTCAAGGGCGCCAACGACACGCTCGAACGCCTGGCGGAGGCCCGCGACAAGGCCGAGTTCGCCAATCTGGTGGGGCTGGAGAAGACGTTCGCCTTCAACCTGTCAGGCCACGTGCTGCACTCGATCTTCTGGGAGAACCTCTCGCCGGACGGCGGCGACCGCCCCGACGGAGCCCTCAGTGACGCCATCGACGAGCACTTCGGCACGTTCGAGGCGTTCCAGAAGCAGCTCACCACCGCCACCGCCGGCGTGCAGGGCTCCGGCTGGGGCGTGCTGGCCTGGGAGCCGCTGGGCCGCAGGCTCGTCGTCGAGCAGATCTACGACCATCACGGTAACGTCGGGATGAACACCACACCGTTGCTCGTCTTCGACGCTTGGGAGCATGCGTACTATCTTCAGTACCGTAACGTGCGTCCCGACTACGTCGAGAAACTGTGGGGCCTCATCAACTGGGATGATGTGGCTCGGAGGTTTGCTGACGTGACGAGTCACGCGGGTTGACTTAAGTTCGCAACAAATTATCGGCCCCGCCTCTACTGGTCGGTTTACACAAATAGGTAAGCTGCCTGGCATGCGTGCGCCCTCCGGTTACCTACTCGCCGCGCGCTATCGGCTTCTGGAGCCGGTTGGTCGCGGCGGCATGGGCACCGTTTGGCGGGCACATGACGAACTGCTCGACCGTGACGTGGCGGTCAAGGAAGTGCGGCTGCCCACGGTCCTTGACGAGGAGCTACGCGCCGAGCTGTGCGCGCGCACGGAGCGCGAGGGCCGGGCGACCGCGATGGTCGCGCATCCCTCGGTGATCACCGTCTTCGACGTGGTCACCGAGGACGACCGGCCGTGGATCGTGATGGAGCTGCTCCATGCCAGGTCACTGGAGCAGCTCATCCAGGAGGAGGGCCCGCTCCACCCCCGCAGGGCCGCCGAGATCGGCCGCCAGATCCTGGGCGCGCTGCGTGCCGTGCACGCCAAGGGCATCCTCCACCGCGACGTCAAGCCCAGCAACGTGCTGGTGACCGAGGACCGCGCGGTGCTCACCGACTTCGGCCTGGCCGCGCTCGAAGGTGACGTTTCCATCACCCAGGCGGGCATTGTCCTGGGCTCCGCGGGCTACATCGCCCCGGAGCGGGTGCTCGGCTCGAAGGCCAGCCCGGCGGGCGATCTGTGGTCGCTCGGCGCGACCCTCTACACCGCCGTCGAGGGCCGTGGCCTGCACGGCAGGCGCACTGCCGCCGCCGCGCTCGCCGCCCTGACCAGCGGCGAGCCGATCCCCATGACCAAGGCGGGGCCGCTGGCGCCCGTACTCGACGCGCTGCTCAGGATCGACCCGGCCACCAGGCTCGACTCCGTACGCGCCTCGCTCATGCTGGCCAGGGTGGCCGCGGGCGGCTCGGCCGAGGAACCCCTGCCACCGCGCAAGGCCGCGCGCCTCCAGGCATCGATTCCCCAACCCCCTTTCGTACGCAGGCCCGCGCACCGCGGGCTGCACCGGGCCGATCCCCCGGCCGGATCCGTGAACGTGCCCTCGCCGCGGCAGGAGCGCAAATCCGGTGAAGGCGTGCACAGGAGGCGGGTCGAACCGCGGCCGGCGCCGTCGGCCTACGCCCGTTTCAAAGCGACGGTGATAAAGTTGTGCCTTCCTCGACGGTTCTGGCCAAGAGAACTTCGCAAGCGAGGGTAAAGCACTTCCCAAGCGAGAATCGATATCTTCTTCTCATGCCGGAACAGCAGACACGCCTTCTCGCAGAGCGCTACGAGCTCGTCGCCCCCCTGGGCCGGGGCACGATGGGCACCGTGTGGCGCGCTCGCGACCGCGCGCTGGGGCGCGAGGTGGCGGTCAAGGAAATCCGTCAGGACCCGGGGCTCACCGAGGAACAACGCGCCGAGCTGCGCGAGCGCATGGTGCGTGAGGGCCGCATCGCCTCGCGGATCAACCACCCGTCCGTGGCCGCCATCCACGACGTGCTCATCCAGGACGACAGCCCGTGGATCATCATGGAGCTGGTCGAGGCCCGCTCGCTGGAGCAGGTGATCGACGAGGAGGGGCCGCTGCCGCCGCGGCTGGTGGCGGAGATCGGTGTCGACCTGCTCGGTGCGTTGCGCGCGGCGCACGCCCAGGGCATCACCCACCGCGACGTCAAGCCGGGCAACGTGCTCATCACCGAGAGCGGGCGCGTGGTGCTGACCGACTTCGGCATCGCCAAGGCGGAGGGCGACTCCCGGCTGACCAGAACGGGCATGGTGATCGGCTCGCCCGGCTACACCGCTCCGGAGCGGGCAAGGGGCGAATACACCGGCCCCGAGTCGGACGTCTGGTCGCTCGGGGCCACCCTCTACTTCGCCGTCGAGGGCCGTCCGGCCTACGAGCGCTCCACGATCGCCGAGACGCTGGCGGCGCTGCTCACCGAGAACGCCGATCCGCCCACGCAGGCGGGCCAGTTGCGGCCGGTGCTGAACGGGCTGCTCAACAAGGACTACCGGCAGCGGCTCGGCGCTGCCAAGGCGGAGACCCTGCTGCGCATGGTCGCCGACACCCCGACGAGCGAGATGCCGGTGCTCACGGCCGAGGCTCTTATGGCGCAGGAGGCCCCTTTGCCCGACCCGTTCGCCGGCCAGCGGCCCCCCGCCCGGGGAGGGCGTCCGCCCGTCGGCCGCGCACCACAAGGCCCCGCCGGACAGCCTCCCGCAGGCCACGGCCCAGTTCCCCAAGGGCACCCCGGAGTGGGCGGGCCGCAGGCGGCGAGCCCCATGGGGCCCGGCGGCCCCGCGGGCCCGGGACCGCAATGGCCCGGCGGCCCGGTCGGTCAGGGCCCCGCGTCAGGGCCGGGTACCAGGCCGGGGCCGCAGGGGCCCGGCGCGCCGACCATGCCGCAGCAGACCGCGCCACCCGCCTATCCCCCGCCGGGACAGCATCACTTCGCCCCGGACACCCCGCCCGCCGGCCAGGCGGGCACCGGCCCGCACACCGGCCCGCACACCGGTACGCCCGGCGCCGCTCCCGAGGGCGGCTACGACCCCGAGCGGACGGTCAGCATCTCGCGTCCCAAGGGGCCGTTCCCCACGCCGCCCGGCCAGGGCGCGGGCCGGCCGCCCGAGGACGAGGGCGCCGTCACCACCACCCGCATCCCCACGCCGAAGAGCGGCTCCCCCGGCCAGCAGGTCTACCCGCTGCCCACGCCCCCGGCCGGTCAGCCCCAGCCGCACAACCAGCCGCAGAGCCAGTTCCCCAACCAGCCCCAGAACCACCCACAGCATCAGCCACCGAATCAGCCGCCGAATCAGCCACAGCCAGGGCCGCAGCAGCAGATGCCGCCGCAGGGGCCCCCGCAACGGCCGGGGCAGTTCCACCAGGGGCAGGGGCTGGGCACCGACCTGTTCGCGATCGCCGGGCCACCGGAGAAGCGCCCCGCGGGCAACCGCAACGGCATGCTGGTGCTCATGGCGGTGGCCGCCGCGGCGGCCGTGGTGATCGCCGTGCTCATCGTGGCCCTGTTCTCGAGCTGACCCGGTTCTCGAGCTGACCCGGGTTCCCGAGCTGACCCGGGTTCCCGAGCTGACCCGGGTTCCCGAGCTGACCCGGGTTCCCGAGCAGGCCCGCGTCCCGCCGCTGGCCTGTGGGCCTTCCTGGCGATCACGCGTCCGTGGGCCAGACTGGAAGTCATGAGCGAGTTCAGGATCGAACATGACTCGATGGGCGAGGTACGCGTCCCCGCAGGTGCCCGGTGGCGTGCCCAGACCCAGCGGGCAGTGGAGAACTTCCCGGTGTCGGGCCGCCCCTTGGAGCCCTCGCACATAGCGGCGCTGGGTCTGATCAAGGCCGTGGCGGCGGAGGTCAACGGCGAGCTGGGCGTGATCGACAAGGACATGGCCGAGGCGATCGCGCAGGCCGCCGCGGACGTGGCGGAGAACGAGCACGACGCCCACTTCCCGATCGATGTCTTCCAGACCGGCTCGGGCACCTCGTCCAACATGAACGCCAACGAGGTGATCGCGACGCTGGCCGAAGAGCGGCTGGGCCGTCCCGTGCACCCCAACGACCACGTGAACGCCTCCCAGTCGTCCAACGACGTCTTCCCCACCTCGATCCACGTGGCGGCGGCCACCGAGGTGACCTACCACCTGCTGCCCTCGCTGCGGCACCTGGCCGAGGCGCTGCGGGAGAAGGCGGTGGAGTTCGACGGCGTGGTGAAGTCGGGGCGCACCCACCTCATGGACGCGACGCCCGTGACGCTGGGCCAGGAGTTCGGCGGGTACGCCACGCAGATCGAGCACGGCGTCGTCCGGGTCGCGGCGGCGCTGGAGCACGTGCTCGAACTGCCTCTGGGCGGCACCGCCGTGGGCACCGGCATCAACACGCCGCAGGGCTTCGCCCAGGAGGCCATCGGCAAGCTGCGCGAGGCCACCGGCATCCCGTTCGTGGAGGCCCGCGACCACTTCGAGGCCCAGAGCGCGCAGGACTCCATCGTGGAGCTGTCGGGGCAGCTCAAGGTGGTGGCGGTGTCGCTCACCAAGATCGCGAACGACCTGCGCTGGATGGGCTCGGGGCCGCGGGCCGGGCTGGGCGAGATCAACCTGCCCGACCTGCAGCCGGGCTCGTCCATCATGCCGGGCAAGGTCAACCCGGTGATCCCCGAGGCCACGGCCATGGTCGCGGCCCAGGTCATCGGCAACGACGCGGCGATCACGTTCGCCGGGGCGTCCGGGGCCTTCGAGCTGAACGTGCAGCTCCCCGTGATCGCGCGCAACATCCTGGAGTCGATCCGGCTGCTGGCCAACGTCTCGCGCCTGCTCGCCGACCGCTGCGTCTCCGGCATCACCGCGAACGTGGAACGCCTGCGCGAGTACGCCGAGTCGTCCCCGTCGATCGTCACCCCGCTCAACCGGTACGTCGGCTACGAGGAGGCCGCGAAGATCGCCAAGCAGGCGCTGGCCGAGCGCAAGACGATCAGGGAGGTCGTCATCGAGCGCGGCCACGTGGCGAACGGCACGCTGACCGAGGAGCAACTCGACGCCGCGCTCGACGTCCTCTCCATGACCCGGCCCTGACCAGCCCCGACCTGCCCTGATCGGCGCTGATCGGCCCCGACCGGCGCTGACCGGACCGGCGCCGCATCAGGTCCTGACCGGCTCGGTGCGCGACGCGGCGGCGCGGGTGGCCTGCGTCCAGCGGGCGAGCAGGGTCTGGGCGGCGCCCGAGTCCACCGCGTCCGCGGCCCGTTTGTGGGCGGCGGCGAGCGCGGGCGTGAGGTCGGCCGCCG
>NZ_BAAAZP010000054.1:0-5916 GCF_039536965.1 Nonomuraea antimicrobica
GGCCGGGGAACGCTGGTGGCCGCTCGGCCTGCCGCTCGTCCTGGCGGGGGTGCTGGTCGCGGTGCCGTACGCGCTGGCCTCGCGCCGGGACCTCGGGGCCGCGCTGGTGGCCCCGCGCCCGGGACGCGCCGCGGCGGCCCCGTGGCTGCGCTCGCCGTTCACGCTGGGGCTGCGGCTCCAGCAGGCGTCCATCGGCTGGTGGGCGGCCGGGTTCCTGGTCGGCGGGCTGGTGCTGGGGGCCATGACGGGCGCGATGACGAGCACCGACCTGCCCATCTTCGCCGGCGCGGACCTCGGGCGGGCCTGGGTCGCCCTCATGGTGTTCACGGGGTCGCTCTGTGCGGGCGTGTTCGCGGTCCTGTCGGCGGTGCGGCTGCGGGCGGAGGAGGCACGCGGGCTGCTCGGCCCCGTGCTGGCCGGGCCCACCGGGCGATCGGCGTGGCTGGGGTCGTCGCTGGCGGTCTGCGCGCTCGCGGTGGTCGTCCTGCTCGGGGCGTACGGGGTGGGACTGGGCCTCGGGGCCGCCGCCTCGACCGGCGATCCCGCGCTCGCGGGCCAGGCCATCGGGGCGAGCCTGCTGCGCGTACCGGAGGTGCTGGTGCTGCTGGCCGTACCGGTCGCGCTGCTCGGGCTCGCGCCGCGCGCCGTGGGCGTGGCCTGGGGCGTCCTGGTGTACAGCGGGTTCGTCACGGTGCTGGGGCCGTACGCGGGGCTGCCGGGGTGGCTGGTGAACACCTCGGTGCTGTCGCACCTGCCCTGGCGCCCGCTCGGCGAGTTCGCCCCCGTGGCCACGGCGGCGCTCCTCGCCCTCGCGGCAGCCCTGGCCGCCCTCGGCCTCTACGGCTTCCACCGCCGCGACCTCACCTCGGGCTGACCAGTTGAGGGCGCCGGGATCGATCCCGGCGCCCTCCGGCCTGCGGGGCGGCAACGGCGAGAAGCCGCGGCGGACGGTCCTCAGTGCACTGGGCGGCACGGCCGTCCACCTCGGCACCGACCCCGGCAGAGCAGCGAGCTTCGATGCGGCCCTGCTGAACCTGTTCTGGAGCTCGATCAACGGGCTGATGCACTCTTACGCGCTCGCAGCCAGGCATCAGGTGCCGGCCACCGTGCCGGCCCCTCACGGCCGCCTGATGGCGCAGCTCGTCGCCGACCTGCTGCCCGGACTCGCGGCCGACATCGACGACGGCGGCTTCTCCGGTGCAGGGCCGTCGTCACCCACCCCGGTCGCCGCAAGCCTGGAGCACATCGTCCACCCTGACCGCGCTCCAGCCCACCTGCGGCATCGAGAACATCGCACTGACCGTGCCCGAGATCCGCCGCCTGCTCGCGACACTCATCCCGACCCGGTGCCGTCCGGCCGAGGAAGTCCTGCGCTCGTCCTGCCGGCGACGCCGACGCCAGGCCATCGCCCACGCAGACCCCACCATGATCGCGACCTCTATCCATAGGCTCCGGGTTCGAGCCCCGGGCACCCCTGCTGAATCGCCCCGGCTCGGTCGGGGTCAGGGAGAGGATCCATGATTCATGCGTCCCAGAACGTGGCAACCGCCAGTGGAGCTGTCGCCGGCCGAGCAGATCATGGCACTGCCAGGTGCGGGCTTTTGTGATGATTAGTGCGAAGGGTACGCGGTAGACGGGGAAATGAGGGTCGGAAGTGCGGGCTGACCAGGGCGGAAAGCGGCGAGGGCGACAGCCGATGAGACCCGATCCGGACTCTGGTGCGGCGGGGGCCTTCGCAGACCGGCTCCTGCGGCTGAAGGAGGAAGCAGGTGACCCCTCGTACGCGGAGATGTCCTCTCGACTCGGCGCGGCGGCCTCGAAGTCGTCGTTAGCCAGCGCTGCGCAGGGGCGGAAGTTGCCGAGTTGGGAAACGACTTGGGAGTTCGTCCGGGTCCTCGCGGTTCATCGCCTGGGGCGTGATCTCGAGGGGACCGAACGCGAGTGGCGAGAACTCTGGGAGCACGCGAGAGCGGCTTGTTCGGCTGCTGACGCCGGCGCATCCGGTGGAGCGGTGGCCATCAGTGCGGGTAACGAGCCCGCAACCGGGCCGCCGGCCGCCCCCGTTGAGGTCGTGATGGTTCCGGCGCCTTCGTCGAAATCCGCACGGTGGCACCGCACACTCTTCAGCGCCATGGCCCTGGCTGCCATCATCGTGCTCGGCCTGACATCCCTTTATCTGGCGATGAGCGCGGACCGAAACGACCCGGCAGCGGCGCCGACGGCGAGCCCGAGTGTCGCAGATAATTCAGAATTCATTGCTGACGTGACATATCCGGACGGCTCGAAGGTGCGACCGGGCTCTGTTTTCAGGAAGGTGTGGAGGATTCGCAACATCGGGACGACCTTCTGGGCGGACAGACGGCTGACTCGCGTCAATCCCGGACCTTGCCGATCACCTGAAATGGTGAGCATACCGCCGACAGCGCCTGGTCAAACCGTGGACATCGCGGTGGAGGTACAGGCCATCGACGAAGTCGGGCACTGCCTCATCTATTGGAAGATGACCGATGCGGAAGGGCGAGCGCTGCTTCCGGACAAGCGCCCGGTGTTTCTGGACGTGCAGGTAGGAGCGCCCTGACCTGCGGATCTATTTGTCCAATGTCCAAATCGCCGCGCTGGACGAACAATCTGTTGTCGGCCGGTTTTGCCTGTGCCAGCATGGCGGAGACCTTGGCACCCTAATGGAGTGGGATGCCAGGTCAGGCGCAATCCATCCATGAGGGGAAGGTTAATAGTGACTCAGGTAATCCGTTCTCTGGCCATCGCAATGGGTGCGGTTTTCATGCTGATGTCGTTCGGCAGCGGTGTTGCTGGGGCCGCCACTGCCTCCGCGTCCGCGGGAAGCGCGGCGGGCGTGCTTTGCAACGCCCCGGGAACCGGAAACACCACCGTTTGGGGTAAATGCTGGAGGGGCGGCACCACGAAGACCAGTCAGGCGCGTCTCGTGTACTGGTGCGTCAACGCGTTTGGCGGCGGTTCGAAGCAGTACAGCACCAAATGGAAGACGATCCCGGCCGGCAAGACGGTCAAGTTCGTGGGTGAGTGCACCTTCAAGGCTCGCAACCCCTACTTCCAGAAGCGCTGACTCGCCGCCGGTAAACGGTTCCACGGAAAAGACGATCGATGAAAGGCAATGATTTGCGTACACGTCGCAAGGTCGCGGCCCTGGCCAGCATGGTGATGGTCGCTTCCTGGCTCATCGTCAGCGCCACACCGGCCAGCGCGGCCGGTGAGTGCGGGGCAGGCTACCGGAAGGTCGGCAACTACAAGATCGGATCCGTCGGCGCGTTGGAGGTGTACTACAACTCCTCCAACGGGAAGAACTGCGCCATCACACGGGCCTCCCGCCCCAGCTCCGGCTACAAGCAGGCGGCCATCAGCGTGGAGAACCAGCCCTGGGCCGACTATGACGAAGGAAACTTCAAGTATTACGCGGGTCCGGTGTACGTCGACGCGCGAGGCAAGTGCATCGACGTCCAGGGATACATCGGCAGGACCTACGTCCTCAAGGAAACGGTCCACTGCGACTGACCCGGCTGAACGTGTCCGCGTGCGGTAGGTATTGGTCCAGATCTCGGGGGGAGTCTGCGGTGCTCGGCTGCCCTGCCGTCGGCCACCCCCGAGAGCCCGAGCGCCGTGGCACTGAAGCGGGTCTCAAGCAGGAAAAACACCTGGTTCAAGGTGACCCGGGCCGCGTTGGAGGCGCCGGAGGAGACGGTCAGCGAGCCTGACTGTCCGGTCGTATCCGGTGGGGTGGACACCCTGGTGGCGTTGTGGCACGAGTGCACCTACAAGAGCAGCACTTACCCCCGGCACCGGCAGCGCCGCCGGGGTGAGGACGTGGAAGTTCTCGAAGTCCGTGGCCAAGGACAGCGCGATCTGGGTGCGTACGTCAGCGACGGGTAGTTCACCCATGATCAGGCGAAGGTGCTCCACCGCTCGGACGCCTCCCGCACTGCTATGGCCGACGAAGGCGGCGGCTTTGTCGTTCCATTCGACGTACAGGAAGTCGATGGCGTTCTTCAGCCCGCCTGAAGTCGAGTGGTTGTACTCGGGGATGACGAACACGTACGCGTCGAAGGACGCGATCTTGGCGGCCCAGGCCCTGGTGTGTGCGTCGGCGTAGTGGCCCGTCGCCGGTGGCAGCGCCTCGTCCAGGTGCAGCAGGTTGAAGCCCTTGAGGTCGACGAGCTCGAACGAGGCGTCGTCCCGTCCGGTCGCCAGGTCGTGAGCCCAGCGGGCCACGGCCTCGCCGTTGCGTCCCGGGCGGATGCTGCCGATGATGACAACTACTTTGATCATGAATACATCCTTGGTGGGTCCGACCAAGTGCCGATCATTTGCGGCCGGGCAGGCTTGCGGCCATGACCAGGCCGGTCGCGGTGAGGATGTACATCCACGTCAGGGCTGAAGCGAAGCCGTCGGCGTTTCCAGCCCCGCCGGCGAGTGGAGCAGGGCGACCACTCCGGCCGGCAGCAGGAGCAGCCCGACAAGGTTCGCCGCGTTCCTCGTCCTGGGGGAACCACCGCAACGTCATGGCCGGCGAGACCAGGATGAGCGGCACGTTGACGAAGAAGACCCAGCGCCGGCCCCAGCCGTCGATCAGCACGCGGCCGAGCACGTGCCCGGAGATCGGGGCGATCCGCCCGACGAAGCCGACCTTGCCCATCACCCGGCCCAGGCGCTCAGGTCCCGCGGCGCGGCCCAGGACGAGCTGCGTCATGGGCAGGATCATGCCGCCGCGCTGGGTCGACTGCCCGATCGGGTAAAGACCCGTCACGTCGTTCATCGCTTGAATCCGCACCTTCCACCCGGTGGAACCTCAAGCGGTTTGTCGGAGATTCTCGCCGTAGAGCAGCCATTGACGGGGCGCGGACCACGTACGACATCCGCCGCAGCTACCGGCCCTGAGAAGGAAGCGCTCAACGTGCCGGCCATCCAGGTCGAACTCCTCGAGGTCGCCGCCACCGCAAGAACTGATCGGCGGGTCAGACGCCGTCCTCGCCCATGGGCGTGACGGGCCGATCCTCGGGCGGCGGCACCGGCCCGAGCGGGCGCCGGTTTCGGGATGGTTTCTGGCTCTTGACAAGGAGGTGACCGCGGCCCAGTATCTTCACCACTAACTTTATTCCTAAAGAAAGTCCTCGACACATGGCAGGCACGGACCGCGGCGATCTCACCAGGACGGCGATCCTCGCCCTGCTGGGCACGATCGGCCCGCTCAGCCGCAGCGAGATAGCCCGCGAGCTGGATCTCAGCCCCGCCACCGTCACACAGCTCACCAAAGAGCTGATCGGGCACGGGATGCTGGAGGAGCTGGATCTCAAGCCGTCGCGCGGCGGCCGTCCGGCGCAGCGGGTCGGGCTGGTGGGCAGTGCCGGGCGGGCCCTCGGCGTGAAGGTGATGGCCGAGCACCTGGTGCTGGTCGACGTACGGCTCGACGGAGAGGTGCTCGGCTCCTGGGAGATCCCCCACGACCCGGCGGCGCCCGACGCGCTCGACCAACTGGCGGGCGCCGTCGAGTCTGTGGTCCGCGAGGTCTCCGGCGTGCCGCCGCTGCTGGGGATCGGCGTCGGCGTGCCGGGCAGCGTGGACGACCAGGCTGTCGGCACGGTGAACGCGCCGACGCTCGGCTGGCAGGCGATGCCGGTGGGTGAGCGGCTGCGCCGCCGGCTCGACCTGCCCGTCCTGGTCGAGAACGACGTGAACGCGCTGGCCGCCGCCGAGCGCCTGTACGGCCGGGGGCGCACGCACCAGGACTTCCTCGTCCTGACGATCGGGCGGGGCGTCGGCGCGGCGATCGTCACGAACGGCCGCGTCTACCGGGGCGCGCGGGGCGGCGCGGGCGAGTTCGGTCACCTGCCGGTGGACCCGGCGGGGCCGCGCTGCGGGTGCGGCGCCCGGGGGTGCCTGGAG
>NZ_BAAAZP010000055.1:0-23787 GCF_039536965.1 Nonomuraea antimicrobica
TACGAACACCTGGGGACCTCTACTTGGCCACCAGCGGCGACACGCACTCGGCCGTTGACACTTACAGCCCTTCAAGCGGCTGACCAGCCAGTTTGCTTGAGAACACCAGATAACGATTGCGGTCAGTAGCTTGGCCCCCCGCGGATGCTGCCCGGGCTCAGCGGTCGCACATCGCGGCGATGAAGGCGTCGATCAGGTGCTGCCGATTCTTGGGGACGCCTGTGGTGTAGACGGTGGCGGCGCGCCCGGCCCGGTTGCGGCCGCTGAACACAGCGGCTCCCGGCATGTCGCCGGCGGCGAAGTAGGCGTCGCCGCAGCTCGTCTTCATCCGGACCACGCCGTAGCCGTAGCGGGCGCCCGCGGGCCAGCCTGCCTGCTCGACCTTCACCGTCCTGGCCATCATCGTGCTCAGCGGGGCCTGACTCCAGAACCGGTTGAGGTCTTCGGGGGTGGAGACCAGGCCGCCGCTGGCCCCGAACGCGTAGGTGGGCAGTTGGTCGGTCAGGTCCACCTCGCCGCCCTGCGGACGGGCGGGGTGCACACCGTAGGTGTGGGCGTGAGGGCCGCGGATGCCCTCGTCGCCCTTGGCCGGCCAGTACGTGTCCCGCATCCCGTACGGCTTGAGGATCAGCTCCTGGCTCGCCTGCCGGAAGTCCTTGCCAGTCACCTTGGTCACGATCAGGCCGAGGACCAGGTAGTTGGTGTTGGCGTAGGCGAAGGAGCCGCGGGGCGTGGGCTTGAGCCTCAGCGCCACCTGCAGGAAGTCGGGGAAGGGTTTCTTCCAGTCGATGGCGTTGAGGTATTCGGGCAGGCCGCTGGTCTGCTGCAACAGCATCCGGACGGTGATCTTCCGGCCGTCGATCCCGGCGCCGCCGCCGGTGCCGCGCAGCACTCCGGGCAGATAACGCTCCACCGGCGCGGCCAGGTCGATCTTCTTCCGATCGACCAGCCGCAGCACGGTGGCGGCAATGATCGGCTTGCTCCCGCTGGCGATCCTGAACCGGCCCTCGGGCCCGATCATCGGCTTCCCACTCCCCCGCTGCGCGGTACCGGAGCGCTGGGTCACGCTCGCCCCGCCCGGACTGCGCACCTGGCTCAACGCGCCCGCCATACCGTCTGTGGTGGTGAGCAGGTCAAGGCGGGACTGCGGCGAGGGAGTTGCGGTGGCGGCGTAGGCGGGAGTTATAGGGGCGAGGACCAGGCAACCGGCGGCAAGAGAACCAGCGACAGCAGCAGCGAGCAATTTCGTCATGCGTCCAATGTCACGGGAATCTCACTCAAGAACAGTCACGCCTGCATGTCTGTTGGGGTGGGGTCTTCCCTATCATCGAGATGATGGCCTGCCAGTAGGAGTGGAACCGTGAACCGGGTTTGGTGTCACATCTGTTGACGCTGTGCGGGATGATGATCTACGGCGGCCCCGTCGTGATCTCTGGCGGGAGTCACTGACCAGCCGATCTCTGTAGGAGAGGTGCCTGATGGCCCTGCCGGTGATGACGGTGGAGCAGCGTGCGAAGGCGCTGGCGAAGGCGGCCGAGGCGCGTACGGCGCGTCGTGCGCTGTTGGCGGAGGTGGCCTCCGGCGCGGTGAGCGTGGCGGAGGTGGTCGAGCGCAGCGGGTAAGACCTGGTCGGCAGGACACGGGTGGTTCAGGTCCTGCGGGCCGTTCCCGGGTATGGGCCGGCCAGGGTCACGGCGTTGATGGCCATCTGCGGGGTGGAGGAGAACCAGCGTATTGGCGCGCTGAACGAGCAGCAGCGCGAGCGGCTGCTGCGGGCTTTGATCAGCTGACAGCGCCTGGGTTGATCGTGCGCGCTATCGGAGCTCCGCGTCCAGGTGAGGTTGATCCTGCAGACGATGGGGAAGTTCGGCCTCCTGCGCTGTCAGCGCCTGGCCCGGGCGCCGGATGCGGGCCGGGCGGGGTCGGGGGAGGTCTTCGCCTTGCAGGAGGGCGAAGTCGGCGTGGGCCGCCTCGACGGCTTCGGGGTAGGCCTGTGTCTTCTCGTGCTCGGCGAGGGCCCGGTAGATGCTGGCCGGGGACGGGTTTTCGCCCTTGCGTTTACCGGTGGGGATGATGAGGTCTTTGCGGATGTCTTCGACGCGTTCCCCGGCGGCCTTGCGGCGCAGCACGGTGTGCAGCATGTCGTCGGTGATCACCACCGGGCGGCCGCCGTGCTTGCCTTTGCGGGCGGCGGCGTCCAGGCCCTCCAGGGTGGCCTCGCGGATGGCCTCGCGTTCGGTCTCGGCCATCGCGGCGAAGAACGCGAACAGCATCCGGCCCGGCCCGGCCGGATCGTAGATGCCGGCCAACGGCCCGGCGAGCATCTCCAGCACCAGGCCGTGTGCGCTCAGGTGGTCGGCCAGCGCGGTGAGTTCGGCGGCGTCGCGGCCCAGCCGCTTCATCTCATAGACGGTCAGGATGACGCGGCAGTGCGGGGCGTGCGCCTTGATCTGGCGCGCCAGCGTGAGCGCGGCCTCGAACTGGGGGCGCACCTTCACGCGGGTCGAGATCTTCTCGGCGAAGATCTTCTCTCGTGGGATCCCGTGCGCGGCCAGCGCGTCCAGTTGCGACTGCAGTTCTTGGGTGAGCGCGGAGCAGCGGGCGTAGCCGATCCGGATGTCAGCCGACGGCCGGTCGTCGGTGAGCGGTGCGGGCGGCGGCGTGCCCGGCCGCCATGGCTGGCCCGGGTTGCGGTCGGCCGGGGTCAGAACCCGCAGCAGCTTGGCCAGCCGGGCGACCTTCGTGAATCGGCCGGTGTGGTAGGTGCCGGCCACCGCTCCCGAACGCGACCGGCACGGCGAACCCTGCGCTGCAGCGCATCGCGGGCACGGGTGACGCTCGACGTCATCCGCGTCGCGGGTGATTTTCTCGCCAATACCGGACGGCGAGTTGGATTCGGTGCTTTCCGTGGGTTCCGAGGCGTCGGCCATGCCGCAGATGTTCTCACAAACATTTCCCATAATCCGGCGATCGGCTGACTTGCATGAGAACGAGTTCTGAGACGAAATCGGCCCTCTCCGGTGATCGGAACCGGTCTCCGGGACCATCAGGTGATCTTCTCTGGCAATAGACCGTTTCTGAGAAGAGATCTATCAGCATGTGGCCGGCCCGGTCGGGGCTGTGGTGCGGTGACGTGGTGTACCGGGGGGTGACCACAGCGGGACAGCCATTAGCGGCACCGGCCGGTAACAAGGGGCCGGGGGGCATGGCGGCAGGCGGTGGAATTCGGCTCGAACACGGCGGGATAAGTCCGGCGCGATAACGATCATCGGCGAGTTTTCCCAGGTCGGGCTTGGCGCTCGATATCAAGCCTTATGTCAACCGGCAGCCCCCTTTGCAGGCGACCTGGGGCTGCGGGCCCCGGAGAGACGACGACGACATCAGAGGAGTCTTCGCCGCTGAGCCGGAGCTGGGACACCAAGATCAAGTTCTGTGTCACAGAGGTGCGGCGCCGTGGGCAGAGGCTAGGTGGTCGTTCGCAACCGGGCCTCGGCGGCCCAGTGGGGTGCGTTCCAGTGGTCGGCGATGGTGGCGGCCTGGATGAAGTGGGCGGCAGCCTCGGTGCGGCCTAGGAGGACGGCCAGTTCGCCGAGGGTGTGGGCGACCGGGCGCAGCGCCAACGACAGGCTCGTGGCGCCCGCCGGAGGGCCGTTGCGGTGCGGAAGCAGCGTCGCGTAGATCTCCTCGGCGGCGTCGCGGTCGTTCAAGGCGACGATGGCCCTCGCGCGCAACGTTGTGAGGAAGGTGAAGAAGAAGTCGGGGCGGATCGGGCTGGGTGACGCGCGGACCTCGCGGGCTTCGGCGTCCAGGCCGTTGGCGTGGAGGGCGAGCGCGAGCAGGTCGGAGGTCATGGGGGCGAGCGCGGCGTGGAGGGCGCGCACGTCGTCCAGGTGCGCACCGAGCGTGCCGTCGTTCAGCCAGATCGTGGCCAGGGCGAGTTGGAGAAAGCCCGTGTGCACCGATCCGGCGCGCCGCATGCCCTCGTCGGCCTTGATGTAGAGGAGTTCGGCGTCGGCGAATCGGCCTTCGATGAGCGCCAGGGTCGCCAGCGTGATCTCGGCGGCGGCGATCGCCTCGCGCATTCGGTAGGTGCGCGCGAGTTCCAGGGCCTCGGTGGTCACCTGGTGCATGGTCACCGGGTCGTTGGCAGCGGCGGCGACGCCGGCATGGCTGAGCAGCCCGGTGACGCGGTAGACCGGCAGGTCGTGCTCGGTGCCGATCTCCACGAGCTCCCGGCAGAGCTCCGCGTCGCCGTGGACTTCCGCCAGGATCTCGAGTGCCGCGGCCCGCAGCCGGGGTTCGGTGGCGAGGTCGAGTGCCTCCTGCGCTGCCTCCACAACCGTCGGGTCGTCCTCGCCGACCAGTTCGTGCGCGTACGCCGACAGGAGCCGGGACCGCACCGAAGGGGTCAGGTCACGCTTCAGCAGGCGGCTCAGGCGGTCGACGATGGGCCGGTCCACCGTGCCGTACGTACGGGCCTGCCAGGCGGTCGGCTCTGTCCACGCGGTGAATGCGGCGATCATCAGGTCGTCGCGGCCCAGGGACTCTGCGTACTCCACGGCTTCACGGCGTGTCTCGCGGGCGGCTCCGACGGCTCCCGCCCGGATCTGCGCGCGCAGCAGCCTGCCGAGCAATTCGACCCGTTCGTCCGGTCCGGTCGAGTTGGTGACGGCGTCGGTGAGGAGGTCGGCCGCCACGTCGTAGGCGTAGCGGGCCTCGGCAAGCTCGGCGGCCTGGACGCAGTAGCCGACGGCCTTCGGTGAGCCGGCGCGCGCGTAGTGGCGGGCCAGCGCCGCGATGTCGTCGGTTCCTTCAAGAGCGGCGGCGATCCGGGCGTGCATCCGGGTAGCACGCAATCTGCTGAGGTCAGCGACGAGCGTGTCCCTGACGAGGGCGTGGACGAAGCGGATGAGGCCTGGGCCGGGCTCGTCGAGGAGCCCGGCGATGACGCCCGCGTCCAGCGCGTCCATCACGCCGTCCTCGTCGCTGTCGGCGGCCTTGACGAGGACGTCCACTGAGCTTTCCCGGCCTGCGACCGCGGCCAGCCGGAGGATGGACACGCCTCCCTCGGGCAGGCGCGCGAGCCGGCGGCGCAGGACGTCCCGTACGCCTTCGGGGACCTCGGAGAGGGCGACCAGCGCGCCTTCGCCGTTCAGCAGCCGGGCGCTTTCGCGCACGTAGAACGGGTTGCCGCCGGTGCGCTCGGCGATCCCTGCGATGGTCTCCTCGTCGGCCTCGCATTCGGTCCGTACGAGCTCCGCGACGGCCTCGTCGTTCAGCCCCGGCAGCGCTAGGCGGAGGGGCGTGGCGCGCGCGAGGGAGGCCAGCGTTTCGGTGAGGTGCCCGCTCTCGTCCGCGCGGTACGCGGCGACGACCAGGATCGGGGCCCGCATGCCGAGGCCGCCGCCGAGCAGTTCCAGCGTGGCGGCGTCCGCCCAGTGCAGGTCGTCCAGCACGACGGCGACCGGGCGTTGCGTGGCGACCGCCGCGAGCCACTTCCACACGGCTTGGCGCAGCCGGAACCGTCCAGCGGTGGCGTCATCGTCCGACGGTCCGGTGTCGGTGAGCAGCGGCGCGAGGTCGTCCGCGAACTCGCCCGGGGACGTGATCGCGGCGGCGGCTCTGAGCGCCTCAGTCCAGGCCCACGCGGGCGGCGCGCTGTCGACCTCGGGGCAGCGGCCGACGGCGACCAGCCACCCATCACGTTCGAGCCGCCTGCCGAGGTGTTCCAGCAGCGTCGACTTGCCGAGCCCGGCCTCGCCGGTGACAAGGGCGATGCGGGCGCCGTCGGTGGCGGCCTTGGTGGCGGCCGTGACCAGTGCCGACAGCTGTGCCTCGCGTCCGACGAACGGCGCCTGGATGATCGGAGCCGGCCGCGGCCGCGGCGCGGTCGGCGGTGGCGGGGGCACGGTCTCGCGCATGACGTCCGTGCGCTGGGTGAGGATCGCCTCCTCCAACGCCGTCAGGTCCGGGCCAGGGTCGAGCCCGAGCTCCTCGGCGAGGATGCCGCGGGCGCGGCGGAGCGTCGCCAGCGCGTCGGCTTGGCGGCCGCTGCTCCACAGTGCCAGGGCGTGCAGCCGCCAGCCTTCCTCGCGGAGGGGCTCGTCGCGGGTGAGCCGCTCAGCCTCGGGAACCACCGCGGCGGGGTCGCCGATTCGCAGACCCGCCGCGACGTGCAGCTCGATGGCGACCAGGCGCAGCTCGTTCAGCCGGGCGGTCTCGGCGGCGGCCCACGGCTCGTCGGCGACCTCGGCGAACGCCGGTCCCTGCCACAGCCCCAGCGCCTCGGCGAACCGAGCCTGGGCGGCGCGCGGGTTGGTGTCCGTACGGGCTTGGTCGAGCAGGTCCTCGAACCGCCACGCGTCCACCGACTCCGGCGGCAGCCGCAGCGCATAGCCGGGCGGCGCGCTCACCAGCAGCCGGGCCTGCGTGCGCGGCGGACGTCCGGGCTCTAGCAGCCGGCGCAGGTTGGACACGTACGCCTGCAAGGACATCAGCGCTCGCGCGGGCGGCTCCCCGCGCCACAGGTCCTCGATCATCCGGTCGACCGGCACGACCTGCCCACGCGCCGCCACCAGCAACGCCAGCACGCCCCGTTGCCGCGGCCCGCCCAGGGGAACGGGCTCGCCGCCGACCTCGGCCCCGAAAGAGCCCAGCACCCGGATGAAGACCATGATCCGCACATTTTACGTGGACGTTCCAAGTCGGCTCCAAATCCCCTCCAAACACCCGGGAGCAACCTGAACACGTCGCAACCGATGAAGGGCGGGAACAGATGAGCGTCAACACCCAGGATATGGAGATCGTCCACCGCGTGCTCCGCCGTGAGTCACGGCTGCTGGTTGAGCTCGTCGCGGCCGTCGCCCCGGGTGACACCGCTCGTGCCAAGGTGATCGCCGACCACTTCCGCGTCTACCGCATGGGCCTGCACAACCATCACGAGGGCGAGGACGAGCTGCTGTGGCCGCCGCTCCTTTCCCGGGTGGACCTGGAGGCCGACATCGTCCTGCGCATGGAGGCCCAGCACGAACGCATCGCGGCCACCCTGAGCAGGCTGGACGCCGCGGTCCCCGCCTGGGAGGCCACCGCGGGCGCCGACGAACGCGACACCCTGGTGGCCGCCCTCACCGAGCACCACGCGGTCCTGCTGGAACACCTCGACGACGAGGAGGCCACCCTCCTCCCGCTCGCGGCCAAGCACATCACACAACAGGAGTGGGCCTCCCTGGGCGACCACCTGGTGAACAACACTCCCAAGCTCACCCTGCTCACGCTCTTCGGCGCCGTCCTGGAAGACGCGAACCCGGCCGAGCGCGCCATCGTCCTCGGCGGCCTGCCCGCCCCGGTCCGCGTCATCTGGCACGTCATCGGCCGCCCCCGCTACGCCCGCCACATCCGCCGTGTCCGCGGCTGAACCCTGCCCAGTCTGAACGTCATGAGGAGAAGAACCATGTCGCTGAAGAACGTCAACACCGTCCTGGCCACCGCCGTGGTCCTGTTCACTGCCTACCTCGGGATGTCCTTCATCCTGACCCCCGAGACGCAGGCGCCGGGCTTCGGCCTGCCGACCTGGCCCTCTGGCGACGGCGGCGGCTTCCTCAACGCGAAGGGCAGCCGCGAAATCGCGATGGGCCTGGCCATGGGCGTCCTGCTGGTGACGGGCCACCGCCGTGCCCTGGGCTGGGTCCTGCTGATGGTGGCCGTCGCCCCGTTCGGCGACATGGTCATCGTCCTGGCCCACCACGGCTCCGTGGCCGCCGCGTTCGGCATCCACGGCCTGACCTCGGCACTGATCGCGGTCACGGGCCTGCTGATCCTCCGCGAGACCAGCAAGGCCCGCAAGGCCCAGGAGACCGCCGCCCCAGCGCCCGCCGCGCAGCCCGCCTGACGTCTGCGCGCCCCGAAGGGGTGGCCCGAGAACACGTATTCCTTCGCATTTTCTGAGAACTCGAAAAGGAGACGACGATGACGATCAACGATCTGCGCGGTGTCCTCAAAGGGCGCGTGCTCCTGCCCGATGACGACGGCTTCGAACAGGCGGCCACCGCGTGGAACCTCACCGTCAGGCAGCCGGTGGCGGCCGTGGTGGCGGCCGCGGACGCCGATGACGTGGCGGCGCTCGTGCGTTACGCACGGCGGGCGGGTATGACGGTGACCGCGCAGCCGAGCGGGCATGGCGCCTCGGGTGATGTGGAAGGCCTGATCCTGCTGCGTACCGGCCTGCTGAACGAGGTGGAGGTACGCGCGCAGGAGCGCGTGGTCCGGGTGGGCGCGGGCGTGAAGTGGGGGCAGGTGCTGGCGGCGGCCGGTCCGCTGGGTCTGACCGGCCTGGCCGGCAGCGCGCCGGGGATCAGCGTGACCGGCTACACCCTGGGCGGCGGGGTCGGCTGGTTCAGCCGCAAGTACGGCTTCGCCTCCGACAGCGTGCGGGCTATCGACATCGTGGACGCCGATGGCGAGCCGGGCCGGGTGACCGCCGAGTCCGATCCCGAGCTGTTCTGGGCGCTGCGCGGCGGTGGCGGGGACTTCGCGATGGTGACCGCCCTCGAACTCGAGCTGTATCCCGCTCCAGTGCTGTACGGCGGGCGCGTGATCTGGCCGGAGCACCGGACCAGGGAGGTGTACGACGCGTTCCTGGAGATCACCGCCGAGGCGCCGCGTGAACTCAGTGTCTGGATCAACCGGCTCCAGCCCCCCGGCGCGCCGCCGATGGTGACGCTGGATCTGGCCTACCTGGGTGAGGCGGCTCAGGGGGAGGACCTGCTGGCGCGCATCGACAAGATCGAGGGCGCGATCTCCGACAGCCGCGGCGTCGTCCCGGTTGCCGACCTGGGTGACATCACCGCCGAGCCCACCGACCCGGCCCCATCCATCGCTCGTGCGGAGCTGCTCACCGGCCTGGACGCGGACGCGGTGGAGCTCCTGCTGGCCAAGCCGGTCGAACCGCTCATCAACGTGCAGATCAGGCACCTGGGCGGAGCGCTCGCCGAGCCGGGCGGCGAGGCCGGTGCGAGCGGCGCGGTGGCTGAGCCGTACCTGCTCGGCCTGCTGGGTCTCGGCCTGCCGCACGCGGCCGATGCGACGCGCGCCAAGCAGGCCGAGGTCGTGGCCGACCTGGAGGCTTACATCAGCGACCGCAAGCCGTACACCCTGCTGTCCCCCGGTGACACGGCGGCGAAGTCCTTCTCCGGCAGCGCGCTCGCGCGGCTGCGGGAGATCAAGCGGGCCCGTGACCCGCACAACGTGTTCCGCTCGAACTACCCGGTGCTCGGATAGATCGGTTCCCAGCAGGTCACGGCCCCTCCGCCCCCCGGGGCGGCGGGGCCGCACCGAACCCGCGTGACAGATGTCGCCGCGAGCACTGTGAAGGGCACACGCACACAGGAAGGACTCGCACAATGAGGGGTTTCCGGTGCACCGTGGCGATCAGCAGATCCGCCGGCGCATCGGTGACCTCCCGCTCCCGCTTCACCAACAGCGCGGCAGCAACGTCACCGCGGACGCCTGCGAACTGCGCGCACGGCGCCTCAGATGCGACGGCGACTCGACCGCAGCCCGCGCCCGCCAGGACGCCAGCACCTTCGGTGCCACGTCCGCGAACAGGTTCTCGGGTAACCCCGATCGCGCGAATCGCGGTCAGCTTGTCGATCTCACGCAGCATCGACTCCAGGCTGATGTTGCCCGGCATCGCCTTGATCAGCGCCAGCACCGAATCGCCCGTCCGCAGTGACCGGGCCCCGCACGAGGCTGGGCGGGGGACACCGGCGCGGCGCGCAGGCCAGGCGCCGGGAAGCGGCGATCACATGAGAGCCATCTCCGTAGCCACCGGACGCAGTGG
The DNA here is from genome assembly GCF_039536965.1 of Nonomuraea antimicrobica. NCBI lineage: Bacteria > Bacillati > Actinomycetota > Actinomycetes > Streptosporangiales > Streptosporangiaceae > Nonomuraea > Nonomuraea antimicrobica. The sequence goes on from NZ_BAAAZP010000055.1 coordinate 9,839, forward strand.
CCGCCAGCCGCCGCCATCCAGCTTGGCCAGTTCCGCCTCCACGTCGACATTGATCACGCCGAAGAAGTTGATGTTCTCGCTGTGCGCCGGGGAGATGTGGGCCAGCAACTCATCCGGCACGTCCCGGCCGGTCGCCCGCAACTGCCGCACGGCGAGCGAGTAGTACTCTGTGGTCCAGGCGGTATCCGGGGTAACGATCTTGAAAGTCTATGTTCGCCCAGGTGGAACGCTTGCGGTCGCGTCCGTATGAGAAGAGGTGAGCGGCACCAGTCAGCTGTCCTGCGGTGAGGCGTTGGCGCGGTGGCCGAGGCGGCGCCGGAGTGCGAGGATCTCTCCATGAGCTGTCTCCAGCGCCTGTTTCAGGGTGGTCATCTCCTCGCGGTGGCGTCGTTTGAGGTCACCGAGTTGAGTGGTCAGGGTGCGGATGACGCTGCTGGGCTGGTCGGGATCGGGCGACGCAGGGGTCGGTTGTGGAGTGGCTCGTTGCTGGTCGCGTAGCTGTTCGACGCGACGGCGAAGTTCGGCGTTGCGATAGAGGAAATCGAGGGAAACGCCTGCGGTCTGGGCCAGGGCGCGGAAGGTGATCGGGTCCCCGCGGCGGATCATGTCGCGCAGACCTTGTTCGGCCCGTTGGGCGGCGGCTGCGCTCTTGGCGGCGGCAGCTCGGCGTAGGTTGTCGGGATTACCGCGCATCGTGACGCTTCTCCTCTGCCTGGACGGCCTGGGCATCGGTGCGAGCAGAGACGCCCGCGCCGCGGACGGCCCTGGCGCCATCGGCGGGAGTGGTCTACTCGATCTTGAGGATGATCCGGCCAAGGGCGTCTTGTTCTTGGAGGCGCCCGGCGAGCCAGATGTTGTCGGTGCTCATCGGCTGGCCAGTGCGGGTCTGGAAGGCGCGGCAGCGTTCGGCGATGAGCTGCTCGGTGCGTTGCTGCTGCGTGCGCAGTTCCGGCAGGAAGCTGGCGTCGGTGGTGAACTTGTCGCAGGTCAGGCAGGCGTTGCCCTTGTCGCAGCTCTGACGTGGGGGCAGCAGGCACCAGCCGTTGGGCAGGATCCGGTCGGTGCGTTTGTCCAGCTCCAGCATGTCGTAGAGGTCTCGTGGGTCGGTCTGCAGGTCGCGGCCGTCGGCGGTGATCTTGCGATAGCGCAGGAACTCGGCCTCATGCGTGGCGGCGAGGGTTGGCGTACTCCATGGTCATGGTCGGAGACAGATGACCCATGTAGCGCTGGACGACGTGCAGCGGGACGCCGGCGTTCAGCAGGCTGGTGGCTTTGGTGTGGCGGAAGCGGTGGGTGCGGTTGAAGTCAACCAGCCGTCCGGTGCTGTCGCGGATGTCCAGCTGCTGGGCGAACTCGGCGAGCGTCTGATGGACTCGTTCCAGTGGGAAGGCCTGGTCGACGTGCCGGTTCATCTTGTGCGCCAGGAACAGATATTTCGCCCTCACGCCGGACGCCCAGCGTGGCGCGAGGTGGGTGTCGGCCCACTGCTGCTGCTCACGGATGATCGCAACGATCTCGGCATCGACCAGCAGGGTGTCCGGAGCCTGCTCGATCTTCGTCTGCTGATAGTGAAGCTTGGCGACGAACGCGCCGTCGGCGGCGTCCTGCGCGCTGGGCGGGGTGAGCTGGTCCAGCGGCAGCAGCGGGTCGCGGTCGAGCATGCGGATCTCGCTGATCCGACGGCCGGTGCGGGCCACCAGCATCACGATCCGCATGACCTGCTCATCGTCGATCCCGCCCGCTTCGGCTGATGCGCCGAGGAGATGGAGGTTGGCCATGATCTGCGAAAAGGCGGCATCGTCGATGACCTCCCGCCGCTCGGGTCGGACCTTGGGGCGGCCCTTCTCCCCGTGCCGCCACAAGATGGCGTGATAGGGGCCCAGCTTCAACCAGCCCGGCTCCTCCAGGACGCGCGCCGCGCTCTCGCGGTGGTCGGTCATGAACGCGTAGAACTTCTCGACATCAGTGACGATGTCGTTCACCCGCAGTTGAGACAGCGGCTTGCCGCGGTTAGGGCCGGTGCGGGCGGTCAGCGTGCGGACATGGGCGAGGTAGTCCAGCATGAACAACCGGACCTTGGCCGGATCCTCGCGCAGCCACGGCGGCGAGGCCGGCTGCAGCCCGGCAAGCCAGTCGCCGAAGATCTGTAGCCCAGATCGACGGGAGCGCAGAGTGGTCCAGGTCAGATCCCCGGTCTCCAACGAGATCTTGAAGTACCACTGGGTCGTATGCCGGAGCCAGAGCGGATGCAGCTGCTGGAAGTAGACGCTGTGGTCACCATGCGGCTCGTGTTCCCGGCGCGGAATCTGCGGATCAAGTTCGGGGTCCCAGACCTCGCGCCGCCACCAGGGCCGCTGGTCATAGGCGGTCCACAGCATCTGGTAGCACCGCCGCATCAGCGTGGTTCTGCTGAGCAGCCAATGCTGGCCGGGCACGCGGCCGTTGGCCCGGGCCCAGGTGACCGCAAGCGCGCGTTCCCATTCGCGGGGCGTTCCCGCCATCAACGATTCGCGCAGCTGCGGATGCTCCTCGACCGTCGCAGCCAGCCAGCGGACCAGCGAGCTGAGCGCCCCGACCGGAACGCGGCCGCCGAACTCGACCATGCGCCAGCAGCACCAGGCCAGCTCCCGGTCCATCGGCTCGGGCAACTGCCCAAACCGAAGCCGGAAACCGCGCTGATGGCTGATCGAAAACGCCGAGGCGTCCTCAGGCCGCAGGTCGCCAGAAGCCAGCTCGACCGTTCGAAACCGCGCCGGAACCGCCGACCACAACGCATCCAGGACCCGCCCCTGGAAGCTGCCGGACGTGTCACGCAGGTTCTCCAGCAGCAGCTTGGAACCCATCAGCACGGCCCGATCTGCGTGCCGTCGGCGGACATCGCCCGCCAGCCAGCGGTGAGCTTCGCCCAATCAGCGACGGCTCGTAGCTCGGCATCGTCAGTGACGTGAGCATAGGTGTTCAGCGTGGTCTGCACGTCGGCGTGCCCGAGCCGACGGCTCACCACATGCACCGGCACCAGCCGAGTGGAGGGTCACGGACACACCCCGTGAAAACATCGACTACACCGACGACGTGCCACTGTCGGCGCCCTGGGTGTCAGGACCGCGGATCCAGCACCGCGATCGGGAAGACCCGGCCGGACTTGTCTTGGTATCTGCCGCAGAACGGTGCCTGGGCAAGCGCTACGCCGGTCAGTTCATCCGCTGCGCCGCAATCGTCGGGCTGACAGGATCCGACGTGCCCCCTTCCGGGTGCTCTTCGCGCCACAACGCTCGCCACGCGCCGCCTGACCACCGTGCCCTGCTGGCGAGCACGGCACCAAGACCGAGTACGGCAATCACGAGGTGGATCACAGCCACGAACACGGCGACACCGCCCCATCCGCCTGCCTCAACGGGATCGAGAAAGAAGTACGGGTACCAGTGGTCGCTCGACTCGGCCGCGTAGGTGAGGGCCATGGCCGTCCAGATGGCCGGGTGGACAAGCCACAGCGCCGCCGCGGCGACGGGCAGCGGCCGGGTGGGCGGCACGACGATCCACCACGCGATCATGAGGACCGGCACCGCCTGGTGGAGCACGAAGTCGGAGAGGCTCCATGGCGCCCCCGGTTCAGCGAGCAGGACGTTGGCGACGATCCCGGTAATGGCCATGTCCACCACGGCGAGCCCGCGCAAGTACTCGGCCGCCAGGCCCGGATGCCGGCCACGCACCAGCGCGACCCCGAACACCACGCATGCGGTCACGGCCAGCAGGTTCGATTGCGTCGTGAAGTACAGGAACAGTCGGCCGCGACCGAGGAGCGGGTTGGCATCGTCCCAGGCGAGCAGCGGATCGATGACCACGAAGGTGACCGTCGCGACCAGCAGCAGCGCGACCGCGACGAGGACGGGCAGGATCGGACCAGGGCGTGCGGGAGAAGCAGCGACCACGGGATACCTCTCTGATCGAGTATGTGTTGGGGGTACCACCGAGCAATCTCGCATGCTGAGGTCAGAGCCGGTATCCGGAGCAGCCCTGACATGGCCCTACGGTGTACGGGGTAGCCCTGAATCTGGGCCTGGCATGTCTTGTCTGGATAAAATCGCTTCCGGATAGGCACCGGAGGAGAACTCCCTGGAGGGCCGATGCACGACGCACGCAGGTGGCCCGACGTTCTGTGGCGGTGGCGGAGTCTCGTGCCCGTCCTATTCATCGCGGGACTCGGGCTGTGCTCGGTGGTCATACTCGCCTTCGCGCGTGCCGACGGTATCGGCGGTTACGCGACCCACCCGATCTCGACGCTAGCCCTCACGGGCGGTGCGACGGGGATCGCAGTGCTATCCCGACGGCTGGCCGACCGGGGCGACCGTACCGGCGGCGGTTGGCTCCTCGCGCTGGCAACCGCCGTCCTCATCTACCTCGCGCTCGGTGCACTCGCCGTCGTCGCGGTCACCGCTGGTTCCGGCATGGCGCCTCTCCTCGTCGGCGCCTGGGGTGGATGGTGGCCCATACCGCTCGCCGTGCTGCAGTTCGCGGCGCTGCGCGCCGATCCTCGCGCCCGCCGGTGGTCGATCGGGTTCGGCGTCGTCGTTGCCGGCGCCGCCGTCTGCATGGCGCTGGCACTGGAGCCTGTGAAACCGTTCGCCGGCCACCCGCCGGCAGCTTCGGAGGGTTGGCGTACACCCGCTGCCACAGCTGCCTCCATCATCCTCATCAGCGTCGTGATGCTCGCCGCCATGCTGTTCCTGGCAAATCGCGTGCGCCGCGTCCCGGCGGACGAACGCGCGAGCGCCACGCTGGGCGCGGCCGCCGCGGCTGTGGCACCCCTGTTGATCGTCGTATGCATGGGCACGGCCGTAGCCAGCGGTCCCGGCGACATCGCGCCGACGGACGGCAGCGTCGCATACCTCGTCTCGCTGGCCGCGGGTTGCCTCATCGGGGCGTGGGCGCTCATCGCGTCCGCCAACGGAGCCCGTCCCTCGGCGGTGCGCTGGCCGCTGTATGGGGTGCTCGGTGGATATGCCGCGATCGGCGTGACGCTCGCGGTGACCTGGACTGGGGCTATGCTCCGCCCCGCAGGCCCGTTGATCTCCGGTCTCGCCGTGGCCGCTGTCACTGCCGTCATCGGGGTCGCCTGGTGGCGGGCGTCCTCCGCGCTGACGGGGTTCGCCGTACCCCTCGTTCCTCAGCCCCCCGAGCCACCGGCGCCGTCAGTCGTACCACCGGCGCCACCGCGGCCGGGCACGGAGTCACCCCCTGGGCTCGAAGTGCTCAGCCCTCGTGAGCGCGAGGTTCTCGCCCTCGTCGCCACGGGCGCCCGCGACGCGGCAATCGCCGAGCACCTGCACCTTTCGCAGCGCACCGTCGAGACACATCTGCGGCGTATCTTCACCAAACTCGGGCTCGAGAGCGACGACGGGCGCAACCGCCGATTGCTCGCCGCCCGGGCCTGGCTGGAGGCCATGGGCACCGACGCAGCAACTAACCGCGGACCCATCAGTGCGATGCACCGTCCAGCCGGAGCCGGGTCAACTCGACACGGGGACTTCCCCACCCATCGGACAGCACGTTGACGACGTCCATCGCGTCGGCTCCGTTGGGATATGGAGACCGGCGTGGTCCGGATCAAGCGTCAGCTCATCCAGGCCACCGGACAGGGCTTGGTCTTCACCGAACCGAAATCGGAAGCGGATAAGCGCACGGTCGCGATTCCCGGTCTGATCCTCGACGACATTCGTGATCACCTGAAGGACTTCACGTCAACGCCGTTGCGTTAGACCGCTGGGCTGGGCGTCAAGAGGTTGAAGAAACGAACAGGACTCCTGTAGATCAACTTTCGCCAGAGAGTGATCAGAAAGGAGTCCCGTTGCGGGAGAAGTCTGTCATCTGCCGGACGATCGAGGTGGCCTGTACCGCTTCAAAATTCGTACACGTGGTATGAGCTGGTGTTTCTTCGGGTCGGCTAGGCTGCTCGGTGGTACTCGTTGATCGCTCCGCTGAGCACCTTTCGGCGCTGAATCCGGCCTTCCAGCGGCACCACAACTTGCTCGTCTTGATCGGGTGGGCGTTGTTGGCGGGACTGGTGCGGGCGGTGCGCGTTGTAGTGCTCGGCGTACTCCTTCAGGGCCGATCGGAGGTGGCCTTCGTCGTAGATCAGCATCCGGTCGGTGCATTCGGCCCGGACGGTGCGCACCCAGCGCTCGGCGTAGCAGTTGGCTCGGGGTGTCCGCGGCGGCGTCTTCATCACCGTGACACCCTCGCCGGTGAAGACCTCATCGAAGACGGCGGTGAACTTGGCATCTCGATCACGGATGAGGAACCGAAACGAGCCGGCCCTCCATTCGAGGTTCATGAGCAGGTTGCGGGCCTGCTGGGCCGTCCACGCGCCGGTGGGGTTGGCGGTCACGCCCAGGATGTGAACGCGCCGCGTCGCCACCTCCATCACGAACAACACGTACCGGCGTTTCACGAAAATCGTGTCAACGTGGAAGAAGTCGCAGGCGAGCAGCCCTTTCGCTGGCAGGCGTAGAAGCGTCCGCCAGGAGGTGTCGAGGCTTCGGGGAGCCGGACGGTGTCGGCGCGAACGCAGGATCCGTCGCACGGTCGCTGCACTGACCTGCAAGCCGAGGCGAACCAGGTCACCGTGTACCCGCCGATACCCCCACCTCGGGTTCTCCCGTGCCTGGCGGAGGATTAGATCCCGGACTTCCTTGCTCGTTCCGGGACGACCAGGGCGGTGGGAATAGGTCCACGAGCGTTTGATCAAACGGCGATGCCATGCCAACAAGGTGCCCGGGGTGACCAGCCGATGCGCCCGCAGCACCGCAGGTAGGAAGCGGGCCAAGGCCGCCAGGAGCGCCCGATCGGCCCAGTCCGGCTTCGGGCGGGCGAGCTGACGCTTCAACACGGCCACCTCATGGCGGAGCACCATGATCTCGACGTCCTTGGACGCCTGACCACGTCCCAGCAACACCAGCCAGCCGAACACCCGAACCATGATCAGATACAGCAGACGAACCGACACAAGCCGCGATCTTGCCGGTACCGCTGCTGAAGGTCAAAACCGCAGATCAAGCACCTTGCGATGCGTTATGAAGCGGTACAGGGCTTTCGATCTGTCGACGCGAAAGTCGGTGATCTAGTCCATCGAGTAGGTGAGGCCGCGGCTTGTCATCTCGTCGAGAAAGCTGTTGAGGAGGTCTGCTCGGCGTTAGGTGTGGTCGGCGATCGCGATGAGGACCATGCTCAGGTCCAGATCGGGTATTCGGGCATGGAGGGCGCGCAGGCCTTGCCAACCTTCTCCGTGGCGATAGACGCGATAGCCGGCGTGCGATCGGACCCCGATGCCCCAGGCGTAATCGATGGGTGTTCCGTCATCCAGGCGTCCGGAGGTCTGGATGAGTGCCGAGATGCCGAGTTCGTCGGCGTTGAGGGTCTGGCCCATCGCAGCAGGTCGGTGGCGGTGCTCCACACCCTCCATCGCCGAGGGACAGCGGAGCGGGATGAGGGGAGACGAGCGGGGCGGCGCGCTCGGGCTGGGGTCGATCCCCGGCCAGGACGGCCGCCGGTTCGAGGTCGACGGACCGTTGGACGACCCTCCGTATTCAGATCCGGCGATGGCCGTCAGAGGCCACCACCTCAGCGCCCAAACTCCTCTCGACAGGTGCGACCATAAAATTCTGGAATCGACCCTGGGCCCCAGCGTTGGAGGCAACTGTCCAGCCGTTCCTGTGAGCGCCGAGCCCTACTCTCGTCCGAGAGATACTCGCTCTCATAGTCCGGGATGAGGCTCTGGCACTGGCGCCGCAAATCCCAGTTTTGGTTTTGGTCGCATCTATACAGACTCGTGTAACCGTTCTCGGTCGAGGGGGGCGCGGGCACGCGCACTTCCCGATCACGAAATGGCTTCTCTAGTTTGAGGACCGCCGTCTCGGCCTGGTAAGCGGGCGTCGGAGTCGGACATGCCTGCTGGCGGTTCGCCAGCGTGGTCTGCTCGACAAGATTGACGGTTATCACTTCCCGGGCCTCCTTGGCTGCGGCATGGAGGAGTTTGGAGCATTCGGCCGGAAGGTAGACGACGACGAGCTTTTTCGCGCTTGGCAGCGCCCAGTAGCCGAGAATCTTACTACGGTCATGATCGCTTGGGAGCGCCATGGTGCGGGGTCGCCGCCACTCCTCCTCCAGCCGTTCCTGCTCGCGCCGCGCGGTATCAGCCCATCGCTGCTCCCGTTGCTCGACAGCTTGCTGCCGACGGCTATACTCACGCATCCAATTGGTGAAAAGAAGTGGCACGAGAGTCAATAGCGCAATGATCGCGATCGTCCGTTGAACGGTGAACGCGGTGGCGCTCGGCTCGTTGGCTTCCGGGTTCTTGTACTGCCACCGGATGAGTTTCCAGTAGATACGAGGATTGATAGCAGTCGGTAAAAAGTAGGCGACAGCAATGATCAGCGCGATGAGCAGCATGATTCTCCGTTGGGCCGTGTAGCGTGTCGTACCTCGAGATCATGAACGAGAGCCGCACACCCTTGGTTCCCCGTCACCGAGGACAAGTCGGCCAGACCGGGGCAACCGATCACCTCCGAGGTTTGCCGGTCGGCGGACCTTATGTCCCCCGCGTTGCAGGCGGTGAGGGCCATGGCCGTCGTCGCGACGACTGACAGGAGCATGGCACGTACGCATGTCATGAAGTGGTTTGTCCTTCTGCCCCATACCAGGAGCTGTCGTGAGGATCTTCAAGCGGAGACAGTCGACAAGCCCAGGCATCCGCGCTGCCGCCTGTCGCCTGTCCGCACGCCCTCGACGAGCTTCTAAATCGCTTCTTTTCTGGTAGGCCATCCTTGGGCGAGGCCCTAAGCCGGCACTGAAACCACACTGAAACGGTCAGCGCGGGAAGTGTCCGCCCAGGACCAGCACCACCGTCCGCAGCATCGATAGAGAAGTGGATCGAGCCGAGGTCCCCCGAGGCGAGGAATGCCATGAGAGCTTCGGACGAGGCGACGTCCGTCACGCACCAACGTGCGGCTGCTGAACCTCAAGCCGGGCTCGTTCGACGAGGCGATGAACAACTACGAGGCGCACGTGCCCGCCCTCGACCGCGTCCGAGTGGGAGAGCTCGTCGGAAGGGCGCGTCGTGGGACGAGATGGTCGAGCAGGCCCGCGACAGCGCCCCGCACGTTTCGTGATCTTCTGGCGCTTCGAGATGATGAACGGCCAGGCTTCTCCCCCGCGGGTTGGAGGAGAAACCACTCGATCTGCTGCTGGCCGCGTTGCAGGAGCGGGGCCTGCTGGCCGCGGGTGGTAAGCAGCGCACCGATTCCACCCACGTGATCTCCGCGGTGCGGGATGTGAACCGGGTGGAGTTAGCCGGGGAGTGCATGCGGGCCGCGTTGGAGGCGCTTGCGGTGGCCGCGCCCGACTGGGTGCAGCAGGTGCTGGAGGTGCCCGGCTGGGCTGAGCGCTATCGGCTGCGGGCCGATTCCTGGCGGATGCCCACCTCCAAGGCCAAGCAGGAAGAACTGGCGCGGGTCTACGGCGCGGACGGATACGCCTTGGTCGAGGCCGTGTATGCGCCGTTCTCTCCGGCCTGGCTGCGCCACCTGCCGGCCGTTGACACGCTGCGCATCATGCTGATCCAGCACTATGTGCGCACCACCGACCGGCGGGGACGGCAGGTGATCAAACGGCGGCGGGACCTCACCCAGGGCGGCGAGGGACTCCCGCCGGGCAGATACCGGCTGGCCTCGCCGTATGACCTGGATGCCCGCTGGGCGGCCAAGGGCAGCGAGTTGATGTGGAACGGCTACAAGGTGCACATCAGCGAAACCTGCCACCCCGCAGCCGACACCCAAGACATCCTCGCCAGCGGCGGAGCCACCGACCACGGCACGAGGCCGCCCAACCTGATCACGAACGTGGCCACCACCGACGCCACCGTGCCCGACACGGCGATGACCGCCACCATCCTCCAGCACCTGGTCAGGCGCGGCCTGCTGCCCGCCGAGCACTACCTGGACGCCGGCTACTCCTCCGCCGAACTGATCGTCCAGGCCCGTGAGCAGCACCAGATCAACCTGGTCACACCGTTGCGGACCGACAACTCCGTCCAGGCCCGCACCCGCAACGGCTACGACCGCACCGCCTTCACCATCGACTGGGAGCGTCGGCAGGTCACCTGCCCGCAAGGACAGACCAGCACCTCCTGGACACCCTGCCGACAAAAGGAACAGCCAATGATCGTCGCTGCCTTCCCACTCAGCACCTGCCGCCCCTGCCCGGCGCGGACCTTGTGCACCAGCGCCCAGCGCAGCGGCCGCCACCTCACCCTGCGCCCCCGAGCGATCCAGGAAACCCTCGATGCCGCCCGCGCCGAACAGACCACCCCCACCTGGCGGGACGAGTACGCCCTCCGGTGCGGCATCGAAGCGACCATCCACCAAGCCGTCACCGTCACCGGCCTACGCCGAGCCCGCTACCGCGGCATCAAGAAGGTCCACCTCGAACACATCGCTTCCGCCATCGCGATCGGGCAATTGTCAATACCTGTGGATCGGTGGTGAGGCTTGTTATGCCTCGAGGTCTTGGCGGCCCTTTTCGGCGAGTAGCTGACGGAGTCGTTTGATCTCGGCGAGCAGCCGAGGGATATCTTGGCGGGCGTTCGCGATGAACTGGGCGTTCTCATCCCAGCGTTCGTCAGCCACGTCGACGTAACGAGGTTGCTGAACGAGCGTTGCGGCCACGAGCTCGTGATGATCGAAGTCCGGCCAGCGTTCATGATGGCCAGTGTCAGGAACGGTACTGATGGCAACGAGGTTCATGGCATGCTCGTCGTCGAGAAACCGGATAAACCACGGCCCTGGAGTTGCCGCTTCAGCCAGTTCTTCCATGGCAGCCAGTTCCTCATCGGTCGGCGGCTCGTAAGTTGTCATTAGGCTGCTCGCTCCTCACGTTCGATCAGGCGCCCCTTCTCAAAGCGGGCAACGCCGCGGCGAGCATCTGGCGGGCACCCTCGCGGACGATCTGATCGATCAGCGAACCCGAAGCCGGGTTCGGGCTGTCGTCAGCGGGCGGCTCGGGCACTACGGTAAGCGGCGCGGGTGTGCCTTCCCGACCGACGCTGCAACGTCGGCCTTATCTCGAAACCATCATCGGATGATCCGGGAAGGTACACCCCTTCCCGGCAGATCCACAGGTTTCGATCATTACTCTCGCGATCAACCTGATCCGCCTGCACACCTGGTGGAACGGCCACCCTCTGGACCGGAATCGCACCAGCCACCTGACCCGACTCGAACCAGCCCTGACCGCCTGAAACGAGTTAACCAGCAGAGTCGCACAGGGGTGTTCGACATGGCGGGCATCGGGATAGTCCTTCCGAGCCGGGATCGTCAGGTCTGGTCGGACTCACCCTCTGATCGGCTCTGATCGACGGTTCCCGACATAGGACGGCCCAGCAGGTCCGTGGCGACGCTCGCGATGTGCGGGGCCAGGTCGGCGGCCCGCGCCTCAGCCAGTGCGGGGGTGGCCACGACGGAGCGCAGAATGCCGATGCCGACCATCCAGGCGCTGAGCAGTTCGGCCCGCAACTCGGCGTCCTGGCCCTTGGCCAGGTCTCGCAGGGCGATGACGTAGGTGTCGCAGACCTCTTGGCGGATGCGCTGGCGGGCGTCCTCGTGGGCCGAGGAACGGAGCATCGCGACCAGAGGGTGTTCGCCGCCGTACTCTGTCCAGTCGTGGTCGACGATCGTGGCTACCATGCGGGCGACCAGCTCCTCTTGAGGGCCTTCGAGCAGGTCGGGTGAGTGGGCGGTGGCGGTGGCTTGGTCGAAGAGCTGCTTCTTGGAGCCGAAGTAGCGGAAGATGAGGGTGGCATCCACGCCGGAGTCTCTGGCGATGTCGCGGACGCTGGTGGCGTCGTAGCCCTCTCGGGCGAAGCGCAGCCTGGCGGCCTCCAGCAGGCGTGTCCGGGTGGCCTCCCTGTCCCTCTTCTGCAACGTGGGCTCCTTGCGTAGTCATCGATCGTTGACATTCTATATGCAGCCTGTGCTAACTTCTCTCAAGTCAGCGTTCGATGACTTGAGAGGAAACCATGCGGACCTATGTTGTCGCGGGCGGAACGAACGGCATGGGCCGAGGGCTCGCCCTGTACTTCCTGCGCCGAGGCGACCACGTGACGGTCGTGGGCAGCGATCCGGCCAGGGGGCGGCGTTTCCTCGACGAGGCCGCGGGGCTGGGCGCCGCGGAGCGGGCCGCGTTCCTGCGGGCCGATCTGACAGCGGCGGCGGAGAACGTACGAGTGATCAAAGAGATCGAAGCGCGGCACGACGTGTTGGACGGACTGGTGTGTACCGCGCTCCGCCCCTTTTCGCAGCGAGTGGAGACCGCCGATGGCTACGAGTCCACCTTCGCCCTCTACTACGTCAGCCGCTTCCTGCTCGCCTACGGCCTGACCGGCATGCTGGAGCGCGGCGAGAACCCGATGATCGTGAACATCTGCGGCGTCGGCGTCACCAAGGGCCGCATCCACTGGGATGACCTGTCGCTCAAGCAGGGCTACAGCACCATCAAAGCCATGCTGCAGGCCGGACGTGCCACGGACCTCCTTGGCGTCGCGTACGCCCTCAACCACCCGGACGCCCGCACCCGCTACCTGCTGCACCACCCCGGCTTCACCAACAGCGGCACCGACAGCCTCGAACAGCCCGCCAAGACCGTCATCAAGCTGCTGGCCAGGTTCGCCGCCCAGCCGGTCGAAAAGGCCATCGCGCCAATCATCGAGCTGATGGACGACCCGCCAGGCAAGGACGGCCTACTGGCCTACGATCGTCGCCGCCCGCTCGAACCGTCACTTCCCTCGCTCGACCCAGCCGCCGCCCACCGCCTGTACGACGTGACCCGCCACCTGCTGCGCTTCTAGCTTGCCGTGGAGAGCTCGATCCGCGCGAGGAGCCCTGCATTCGCCCTGGAGCTGCCGCTCGCCGGCGCCGATGGTGGCATGCTTGGCCGCCGGGCTGGTGGTGGCCGAGCTCGGGGTGTGGGCGGCCGTCGCCCGCCAGGTGCTCGACATTGCGCCTGCCGATAATGCCATCCACGCAGGTCATCCGGCTTGTATGGCTTTACCAGCGGCGCCTGGCCGATCTGCCGGTCAGGCGCTGTGACGTGGTCGTCGAGCTGTGCGCGGCGGCCCCATCTCGGATTCACTCGTTTCTGAAACGATCATCACAGGTCCACCAGGGACCGAACCAGACCCTTCCCGGACCGCAAACCATCCGGGACGTCAGCTCGCCAATCGTATGCAAAGTAGGGACGTTCAAGGGATCCCATCCGCCCCCTTTTAATCCGTAGGTTCCGGGTTCGAACCCCGGGCGCCCCACCACTCCGCACCCCACCTGACCTGCACTTTCTCGATTCTCAAGCGCCTTCTGTGAGGCGAAGATAGCCGAGTTCATGCTCGTCACATGCTCTTCGGCACGCGTCCGGCACATCGGCGGGCCGATAGCGGGGTCGAAATGCGCCGGTTTGCGCTACCGGGTTTCGGGCACCAGGGGACGGACTGTAAAGCCGAACCCAAACGACACCCGACAGAAGGGCATGGCGGAAGGGCAAGCGGGCGGGACACGCCCGGCTTGATCGCAGACCCGTCCAAGCAGTGATCAAGCCGCCTTCGGCCGAGTTCACGGACGGTGGGCACTGCGACCCAGCAGGACCAGGAGCTGAAAGACACGCCCGAGGATGAGGTAGAGGGAAGACCACAACACCGTCAGCAGGATGCCCGAGACCTCATCATGCTCGAGCCACGAACCCCCAGGCCGACCTCGACGGCTGAGTTTCCGCACCCCACGGGTATCCGAAGGCACGAGGAGGCGCAGCCGGCGCAGGACCTCGCGGGGCAGAGAAACGGCCCAGAACTTCTGGAGCTACGGTGTGAGCCGCAAAGTAGCGGTGTGTTCTCTATCGGCTTCACAACGTAG
>NZ_BAAAZP010000056.1:0-47178 GCF_039536965.1 Nonomuraea antimicrobica
TGGAAGCAGGGCTGGTGGGTGTTGGTGAGGCGGTGGGGTGGGGGACGTGATGTGGGGTTAGGGCCAGGAGTGGCGTTTGGAGGTGATCAAGTGGGTCAGGGTTTGCGGGGGTGAGGGATGCGGCGGTGGGGTGGGTTCGGTGGTGGGGGGTGTGGGGCGTAGGGGGGACGTCCAGAGCCAGATGGTGCTCAAGGCCATGCCTGCCGCGCAGATCAGGACCACCGGACGCAGGCCGAGGAACTCGGCCAGGAGGCCGCCGCTGAGGCCGCCCAGGGCCAGAACGCCTTGTACGGCGAAGGTCATGGTGGCGTTCACCCGGCCCCGGAGTTCCGGGGCGGCTTCCCGCAGGGTGATCACGCCCATGCAGGTGGCGAAGGCGACGACGAGGCCGCCGATGATCGTGCCGGTGAGGGCGAGCATGGCGAGGTTCCACCACAGGGGGCCGGTCAGCAGGCCGGCGGCGAGGATCTCCAGCGGGAAGAAGATCACCGAGGTGAGGAGGACGCGCTCCTCGCCGTAGCGCCTGGACAGACGGGGCGTCAGCCATGCGCCCAGCAGGCCGCCCGCGCCGCCCAGGGCGATGAGCGCGCCGATCAGGCCCTTCGGGATGTGCAGTTCGTTCAGCATGTAGAGCATGTGGACGGCCGTGTACGCCATCGCGAAGAAGTTGATCGTTACGCCGGCGGCCAGGAGGGCGCGGAGCACCGGGTGGGTGATGCTCGCCTTGAGTCCCTCCATGACGTCGCGCCACATGCCTTTGGAGGTCGTGGGGGTGTTGCGTTCCGGGGTGCGGATGGCGCGGAGCAGGAAGGCCGAGGCGAGGAACGAGAACGCCTCCGCCAGCACGGCCAGCGGCGCCGTGAGGAACTGGATCAGGAGTGCGGCCAGCCCCGGTCCGCTGACCGAGGCGACCGAGTAGGAGGCGTGGAAGCCGGCCATCGCCTCGGTGCGCTGCTGGGGCGCGACCACGGCCGCGATGTGCGGGAAGTTCGCCGCTTTGAACAGCACTCCCGCCGTGCCGATCGTCAGGGCAACGATGATCAGCCACGCCACGTTCAGCAGGCCGAGGAGCCAGGCGATCGGGACCGTGAGCGC
Source organism: Nonomuraea antimicrobica (assembly GCF_039536965.1). Taxonomy (NCBI): domain Bacteria; kingdom Bacillati; phylum Actinomycetota; class Actinomycetes; order Streptosporangiales; family Streptosporangiaceae; genus Nonomuraea; species Nonomuraea antimicrobica. The sequence goes on from NZ_BAAAZP010000056.1 coordinate 1,096, forward strand.
GGCCGCGCAGGAGACGAGTTCGCAGGCGATCATCAGTGGGCGGTGCCGGATGAGGCGGTCGGCGATGGCGCCCGACTGGAGCCCGAACAGCAGGGCCGGGACCGCGGAGGCCGCGGTAAGCAGGCCCATCTGGGACGGGGAGGCCGTCAGCAGGGTGACCGCGGTCAAGGGGATGGCCAGCTTCGAGACCTCCGAGCCGGTGACCGAGACCGTGCGTGCCGTCCAGAGCAGACGGTAGTCGCGCTGTCTTCGGAGGGGCGGCGGTGATGGGGCGGGTTCGGTGTCGGGCAAGGTGTGAAGGGAATGCTTCATAACTATGAAGATAACCCTTCACAGTTATGAAGGCAATGCTTCAGACCTTTTGGTGGGTACCTTTGGCGTATGACGCAGGAGAGCAAGTGGCTCAGCGATCCCATGGCGATGCGGGCGCTGGCGCACCCGGCGAGGCTGTCGATCTTGCAGTGGCTCGGCCTGGAGGACAGCGCCACCGCGACCGAGGTGGCGGAGCACGCCGGGATCACGCCCAGCGCCGCCAGCTACCACCTGCGGATGCTGGCCAAGTACGGCTTCGTGCAGGACGCGCCCCCGCGCGGCGACGGCAGGGAACGACTGTGGAAGACCGCCGTGGAACGGCCGCTCGGCATCGGGATCATGCCCGATGACCAACCGGAGGTCAGGGCCGCCAAGGAGTTGCTGATCGCGGAGTTCCGGCGATCGGCCAACGAGGAGGCGGAACGGGCGCTGGCGAGCGTCGACCGGGAGAGCGAAGAATGGCGCGATGCGACCCACTTCAGCCGACACCGGATCAGGGTCGACGCCGAGGAGCTGGTCCAGATCTACCGGCAGATCGAGGAGCTCCTCGAGCCGTACATCGCCCGGCAGCGCAAGGAGCGGGACGCTCCCAAGGGGGCCAGGCTCGCCGAGGCGCAGATCAATCTGTTCCCCGTCCAGCAGAGGCCGGTCCCGGGGCTGCCCACCGAGGACCACGACGCTCGCTCACGCCTGAGCGCGACGCGGAAGCAGGAGGCCGAGCGGCACATAGGGGAATAGGGCGCACTGTCTGTTTGACCGCAGACGGTCAGCCTGGGGCGGTGTGGGAGGTAGACTTTTCGGTGGCCTGTGACCACAGGCCGACTTCGCATGCCCCATTGCGGACCGCGCCATCGGTCCGGGCCACGTGCCCGGCGGGAGCGGGTTCGGGGCATCAGGGCGGCAGCCGACGCGCTGTCGCGGCACAACCGAGAACCGCGCCCATCCGCAGGGCGCCAAGACCTGGAGGACCAGCACATGGCCCCCGTCGTCACCATGCGACAGTTGCTTGAGAGTGGCGTTCACTTCGGTCACCAGACGCGGCGCTGGAACCCGAAGATGAAGCGCTTCATCTTCACCGAGCGCAACGGCATCTACATCATCGACCTGCAGAAGTCTCTGTCGTACATCGACCGCGCCTACGACTTCGTCAAGGAGACCGTCGCCCACGGCGGCACGATCCTCTTCATCGGCACCAAGAAGCAGGCGCAGGAGGCCATCTCCGAGCAGGCCGCGCGGGTCGGTATGCCGTACGTCAACCAGCGCTGGCTGGGTGGCATGCTCACCAACTTCTCCACCGTGCACAAGAGGCTTCAGCGTCTGAAGGAGCTCGAGGAGCTCGACTTCGACAACGTCGCCGGCTCGGGGCTCACGAAGAAGGAGCTCCTCATGCGCCGTCGTGAGAAGGACAAGCTCGAGCGTACGCTCGGCGGCATCCGCGACATGGGCCGCGTGCCGAGCGCGGTGTGGGTCGTCGACACCAAGAAGGAGCACATCGCGATCAGCGAGGCCAAGAAGCTTGGCATCCCTGTCGTCGCGATCCTCGACACCAACTGCGACCCCGACGAGGTCGACTACCCGATCCCGGGCAACGACGACGCCATCCGCGCCGTCGGCCTGCTCACCAGGGTGGTCGCCGACGGTGTCGCGGCCGGTCTGATGGCCCGTTCCGGCGCCGCCCGCGGTGACGAGAAGCCGGCCGCCGCCGAGCCGCTGGCCGAGTGGGAGCGCGAGCTCATCGAGCAGGGCGCCGGTGAGGCCGGGGCCGCTCCTGAGGCCGCCGCTGCCGAGGAGGCCCCTGCGGCCCCTGAGGCCGCCGCCGCTCCCGAGGCTGCCGCTCCCGAGGCTGCTGCTCCTGAGGCCGCCGCTCCTGAGGCCGCCGCTCCCGAGGCTGTGGCGCCCGAGGCGGTCGCCGCGACCGACGACTCGACGGCGCCCGCCGCCGAGGGCGAGACCACCGAGCAGGCCTGACGCCTGGCGGCGCTTCGAGCAGCGGTCCGATGCCACGTCCCGGGGGTCCGTACGTGCGGTCCGGCCGTGTTCTGATGGATGGGACACGGTACGGGCCGGCACCGCGGCGGACCTCCGGTCCGCTCCGCGGCGGACCTCCGGTCCGCTCCTCGGGGGAGGCCGGAGGCGAGAGCCGTGGTGCCTGCCGCGGGCCCGGGGAGCCGAACGGTACCGTTCGGGCGCCAGGTCGGCCTCAGCGGCCGGGCTGGTCGCGCGGGCCGGGCAAGGTCGGTTACGCGGCCGGACCGAACCGGGCGAACCCGCAAGGGTGAGGCCGGGCGAGTGAGCACGGCCGAGCGGGCCAGGGCTCAGGGCTAGGGCCAGAGCGAGGCGAGGCGAAGCCAGGCGCGTGGGCAGGGCCAAGCCAACAGAGGCGAGGTCGGGCGCGTGAGCAGGGCTGAGTGAGCAAGCTGAGGCCAGGCGAGCGAGTAAGGCCGAGTGAGCAAGACGGGCCGGGCGAGCAAGGTAAGGCCAGGCGAGTGAGCGCGGCCGCGAAGGCGAGGCCGGGCGAGCGAGCAGGGCGACGTGACAGCTGAACAAGGCAAGCCACCGGATGGCTACCGGGCCATGAGTGGCCGGCCAGGCAAGGTGTGCGTCCCGGCACGGCAAAATGGCCGGGCCAGGACGGCACGCCGGGGCGGCTCCCCCACGCCGGGTGGGCTACTCCAAGGCTCGGGCGCCGGACCGGCGATGGTGGCGGTGGCGAGGTGGTAGGCCGTGGCGAGGCTGGGCAGTATGCCGAGGCAAGCAGCAGCAACGCCGAGCCGACCCGAGCCCAGGGCAAGACAAGGCTCCAGTACGGCACGCGCCGGCCGTACGAACCAAGGGTGGACGGCCGCTCCGGCCCCCGCCCGGACCACGATGACGACGACGAAATCCCACAAGGAAAAAGAGCAATGGCTTCCGTGAACATGGCCGACGTCAAGCGGCTTCGTGAGATCACCGCTGCCGGCATGATGGACTGCAAGAAGGCGCTGGAGGAGTCCGAGGGCGACTTCGACCGCGCGATCGAGCTGCTGCGCCTCAAGGGCGCCAAGGACGTGGGCAAGCGCGAGGCCCGTACGGCCTCCAACGGCCTGGTCGCGCTCCAGCAGGACGGCGACTCCGCCGCCGCGCTGCTCGAGCTCAACTGCGAGACCGACTTCGTGGCCAAGGGCGAGCGCTTCCAGGAGCTGGCCGGCCAGGTCGTCGCGCACATCCTGGAGGCGAAGCCCGCCGACGTGGCGGCGCTGCTGGAGTCCTCCTTCGACGGCAAGAGCGTCAAGGAGCACCTCGACACCGCCAACGCCGCGCTCGGTGAGAAGATCGAGATCCGGCGGTTCTCGGTGCTTGAGGGCGGCTACATCGGCGCCTACATGCACAAGACCGACCCGGCCCTGCCGCCGGCGGTCGGCGTGCTCGTCCAGCTCGACAAGCCGAACGCCGAGGTCGCCAAGGACATCGCCCAGCACGCCGCCGCGATGGCCCCGCAGTACCTCAAGGCCGACTCCGTCCCCGCCGAGGTCGTCGAGAAGGAGCGCAAGCTCTTCGAGGAGATGACCCGTGACGAGGGCAAGCCCGAGGCCGCCGTCGCCAAGATCGTCGAGGGTCGCGTGAACGGCTGGTACAAGGACTTCACGCTGCTGCAGCAGGCCTTCGTCAAGGACAACAAGAAGAGCGTGGGCAAGTACGCCGAGGAGAACGGCGTCGAGGTCCTCGGCTTTGTCCGCTTCAAGGTCGGCCAGGCTTAGGCTTAGGCAAGCTGCCAGCTCAACGATCCGCCGAACGAAGGAGGCCGCCGCCGTGCAGGACCAAAGGGAGCCAGCCCACGAATCCACACGGACGGCGGCTTCCTCATCTCAACACCCGCAAAGCACCCTCAGGTGGAAACGGGTGATGCTGAAGCTGTCAGGAGAGGCGTTCGCCGGCAGCGAGCCGCTGGGCATCGACCCGGTCATCGTCGATCACCTGGCCGATTCGATCGCCGAGGCGGTCAAGGAGGGCGTGCAGGTCGCCGTGGTGGTCGGCGGCGGCAACATGTTCCGCGGCGCCACCCTGTCGCAGGGGGGCATCGACCGGGCCAGGGCCGACTACATGGGCATGCTCGGCACGGTCATCAACTGCCTGGCGCTCCAGGACTTCCTCGAGCGGCGAGGCGTGGAGACCCGCGTGCAGACCGCCATCACCATGCAGCAGGTGGCAGAGCCGTTCCTGCCGCGCCGCGCGATCCGGCACCTGGAGAAGGGGCGCGTGGTCATCTTCGGCGCGGGGCTCGGCTCACCATACTTCTCCACCGACACCGCGGCGTCCCAGCGGGCCCTGGAGATCGGCGCCGAGGCGCTGCTCAAGGGCACGCAGGTCGACGGGATCTACGACTCCGATCCCCGCAAGAACCCCGACGCGGTCCGTTTCGACCACCTCGACTACGGCGAGGTGCTGCTGCGCGACCTCGCGGTCATGGACGCCACCGCGATCAGCCTGTGCAAGGACAACGATCTGCCGATCGTGGTCTTCGACCTGATGGGCGAGGGCAACATCCTGCGAGCGGTACGCGGTGAGAAGATCGGCACGCTGGTGAGTCCCGCAGGCAAATGACGGAGCGAGCCCGACACCGCCAGCTAGAAGACAGGGAGCCGCTGTGATCGACGAAACCCTCCTCGAAGCCGAGGACAAGATGGACAAGGCCGTTTCGGTGGCGAAGGAGGACTTCGCAACCATCCGTACGGGCCGTGTCACCCCCGCGATGTTCAACAAGATCAACGCCGAGTACTACGGCACGCCGACGCCGATCCAGCAGTTGGCGTCCTTCCACGTGCCCGAGGCGCGCATGGTGCTCATCCAGCCCTACGACAAGAGCTCGATGGGCGCGATCGAGAAGGCCATCCGCGACTCCGACCTCGGCGTCAATCCCACCGACGACGGTCAGGTGATCCGCGTGACGTTCCCGGAGCTGTCCGAGGAGCGCCGCAAGGAGTACATCAAGGTCGCCAGGAACAAGGGCGAGCACGCCAAGGTGTCGGTGCGCAACATCCGTCGCTCCGCCAAGGAGGTCCTCGACAAGATGATCAAGGACGGCGAGGCGGGCGAGGACGAGGTCCGGCGGGCCGAGAAGGAGCTCGACGACCTCACCCAGAAGCACGTCGCCAAGATCGACGAGCTGCTCAAGCACAAGGAAACCGAGCTGCTCGAGGTCTGAGCGGCGCGCCGCAGGGCGGACCGCGCACGACGGGCCGCTGAAGGTAGCGGGTCTGCACTACGGCCCTCGCCGCCGTTGGCGGGGGCCGTGGCTCTTGGAGAAGTCTGTGGAAGAACGTACGGCTGGCAGCAGCTCGAGCGGCGGCGGCCGTAGCGGAAGGAACCTGCCTGCGGCGATCGCGGTCGGCGCGACGCTGGGCGCGCTGGTCCTCGGCACGATCTATTCGATCAAGGAGCTGTTCCTCCTGGTGGTCGTGGGGGCCGTCGGGGTCGGGGCGCTCGAGCTGATCAAGGCGTTCGCCACCCGTGACATCAGGGTTCCCGCCGTGCCGGTGCTGGCGGGGCTGGTGGCGATGCAGGCGGGGGCGTACTGGGGCGGGCCGGCGTGGTTGCTGGCCTCGTTCGCGGTGTTCGCGTTCGTGCTGCTGATCTGGCGGATGTTCGGCGACGGCACGGACGGTTACGTGCGCGACGCGTCGGCGTCGGTGTTCACGCTGTTCTATCCCGCGATGCTGAGCGCGTTCGTGCCGCTGTTGCTCAAGCCGGAAGACGGCGACCACCGGGTGCTGATCTTCATCGCGGTGACGGTGGCCAGCGACATCGGCGGGTACATCGCGGGCGTGCTGTTCGGCCGGCACCGGTTGACGGTGATCAGTCCGAAGAAGACCTGGGAGGGTCTGGCCGGCTCGGTGGTGGCGTGCACGGCGGTCGGGGCCTGGCTGGTGACGTGGCTGCTCGGCGGCCAGATCTGGCAGGGGGCGCTGATCGGCGCGCTGGCGGCGCTGCTGGCGACCGTGGGGGACCTGATCGAGTCGATGATCAAGCGGGATCTCGGCATCAAGGATCTGGGAACGATCCTTCCTGGCCACGGCGGCCTCATGGACCGGCTGGACTCGCTGGTCACGACGCTGGTGCCGGTCTGGCTGCTGATGACGCTGTTCTTCTAGCCGTTCTCCTGTGGCAGGGGTTGCTCCTGGGATTCCAGGGCCTGCGTGGTGACGGGGGACAGCCAGAGCCACCGTACGGTCTCGCCGCCGAATGCGAAGCCTGACATGTCGGGCATGTGGGGTGGGTTGGCCTGCATGAGGACCCCCGAGTACTGCGGCCCCAGCGGGAACGTCGAAGGGTCGTGATACCACTTCGCCGTGTGCCCATGGCCCAGCCACGTCACCGAGTGCCACGGATACTGCGACAGCCACACCAGCAGCAGCGCCGCGTCCCGCGGGTCCTCCCGGGTGGCCACGGCCAGCTCGATCCTGGCGTACGCGCCCGGCCGGTCGATCCACTGCTCCACCGTGGGCATGCGCTGGCAGCTCATCCCGACCGTGGTCAGCACGGTGAACCCGCGCTCACCGTGGGGCGGGCGCTCGGTGATGCCGACGGTGGGCAGCTGTTCGCCGCTGGCGTCCCAGTAGCGGCCCGCCGGTCCGAGCACCCGGTCGAGATGGCCCATCACGAACTGCTGGAACGACGGCCACGACCCCTCGCTGTGCCGCCAGCGCCAGTAGGATCTGGCGTTCGAGATACGGGGCTGTAACCCTTCGAGCGCCTCCGACAACGCCCAGGCGAACGGCGACTCGCCCACCGCGTCGCGCGCGTAGCCGGGCATGCCCCTGCTCATGTCGGCCCAGCCGGGGATGACGGCGAGCAGGTCGTCGTCCTCGTAGAGCGCCACGCCGTCGCCCTCCTCGAACCACAGGGGGCTGAGTTGCCCGAGTGGTCTGCGTCCTTCGGGGTGCAGCGTGTTGGGCCTGGGCATGAGCGGCGGCCGCCCGGCGTTGATGCGGGACAGGTCGACCACGGGTGGGGCGGGACGGTGGTTGGCCAGCCAGACGGCCCCGTGGACCGTGCCGTCGGGCGAGCACAGGTAAGCTACCGAGGAGTCGTCGTCGCGCTCGACCACGAGCGTGCGGCTCCCGTACGGGTTGCCTGCCGCGAGCACGACCTCGGTGCCGCCCTCGCCGGATGCCGACCGGAAAATCGCCATACGAGATGACTGTAGATCGGCCGGAGACCAAGACGCGAGCCATACCTTGACCAGGAATTCCACCTCCGATCCGAACGTTCACTACCCTGGTCGCAAACCCCTCAAGCAAAGGCAGCAACGTGTCCCAGCCTCCAGGCCAGCTCACCTTCGTCGCGCCCCGGCGGGCCAAGCCCGCACGGCACCTGGCCGACCTGTCGATGGCCGACCGGCGCGCGGCGGTCACCGAGCTGGGCGAGAAGGCTTTCCGCGCCGATCAGCTCTCGCGCCACTACTTCGAGCGCCTTACCACCGACGTGGGCGCGATGACCGACCTGCCCGCGGCGGCCAGGGAGAAGCTGGCTGCGCTGCTGCCCGATCTGCTCACGCCGGTTCGCGAGCTGACCACCGACGGGGGCACCACGCGTAAGACGTTGTGGCGGCTGTTCGACGGGGCGCTGGTCGAGTCGGTGCTGATGCGCTATCCCGACCGGGTCACGATGTGCGTGTCGTCGCAGGCCGGTTGCGGCATGAACTGCCCGTTCTGCGCCACCGGCCAGGCCGGTCTGACGCGCAACATGTCCACCGCCGAGATCGTCGAGCAGGTGGTGAGCGGGGCGCGGGCGCTGGCCGCGGGCGAGGTGCCGGGCGGTCCCGCGCGGGTGAGCAACGTCGTGTTCATGGGCATGGGCGAGCCGCTGGCCAACTACAAGCAGGTGATCGGCGCGGTGCGCCGCCTGGTGGAGCCCGCCCCGCACGGGCTGGGCATCTCCGCGCGCGGCGTCACGGTCTCGACCGTCGGGCTGGTCCCGGCCATCGGCAAGCTCGCCGACGAGGGCCTGCCGGTCACGCTGGCGCTGTCGCTGCACGCGCCCGACGACGAGCTGCGCGACACGCTGGTGCCGATCAACACGCGGTGGAAGGTGTCGGAGGTGCTCGACGCCGCCTGGGCGTACGCGGCGAGGACCAAGCGGCGGGTGTCGATCGAGTACGCGCTGATCAAGGACATCAACGACCAGGAGTGGCGGGCCGACCTGCTCGGCAAACTGGTCAGGAACAAGCTCGTGCACGTCAACCTCATCCCGCTCAACCCGACCCCCGGGTCGAAGTGGACGGCCTCGCGGCCGGAGGACGAGCGGGCCTTCGTACGGCGGTTGCAGTTCCACGGCGTGCCGGTGACCGTGCGTGACACGCGCGGCCGCGAGATCGACGGCGCCTGCGGTCAGCTCGCCGCCGCCGAGTGAGCAGGCACCTGACCCGCCGCGTTCGGCGGACGCACAGCGGGTCACGTTCGCCGTCGTCGCAGCAGCGCGTAGGCCGCGAGGCCGGCCAGGCACCAGGCCAGCGAGATCGCGGCGAGCTGGGGCAGCCGGGCGGCGAGCTCCCCGGCGTTGGCGGCCTTCATCCATGAGATGAGCGGCACTGTCAGCCAATAGAGCGACGAGGCGCTGAGCAGCAACATCACCAGATAGCCGAGCAGCAGGACCATGATCGAGACGGCGGGCGACGGCAGGACGGCGCGGCTGGTGAGCGCGCCCAGCGCGGTGCCGGTCAGCGCCGACACCACGTGCAGCGCGACGCCCGCGCCCAGCACGTCGGGCGACGGCGACCCCGTGATGCCCAGCAGCAGAGCCCACACCAGGCCCAGCCCCGCGAACACGGCACAGCTCGCGAACGCCGCCAGCAGCCCCGCGGCCACCTCCCTGCCCCGCCCGCCGACCTGGACCGCCGACATCTCGCGCTGCCGGTCCGGCTCGGTGTCGAGCAGGCTCCTGGCCGCCCACGCGAGGATGGGGACGAGGAGCACCGCGCCGTCCGTGAGCACGGCGGCCTCCTCGCCCCGGGGCGCCCGGCTGCCGTGCACGATCGCCAGCATGGCCAGCGTGAGGAGCAGCGCCTGGAACACCCGGTGCGAGCGCACGTAGGCGGCCACCCGGAAGACGGCCAGGGCGATCATCCGGTCTCCTCGATCTCGCGGGCCCGATAGCCCTCCTCGCGCATCCTGGCCAGGAAACGCGGGAGGTCGCCGGCGGGCAGGGTGACGGCCACCGTGGTCTCGGCCCCCGTGGTGTCAGTCTCAGGGCTGCTCACGACCGGGGCCGCGGTGCCCTCCTTGAGGTGGCCGTCCACCATCGACCAGTGCCGCAGGCCCGGCAGGCCGCGTAAGCCGCCCTGGTGGTCGCTGACCACGACGATGCCGCCCCGCCCGGCCACCTCGGTCGCGATCGCGGGCAGCGCCTCGCGTGTGTCCGCGTCGAGACCCGCGAACGGCTCGTCCATGATCAGCAGCCCCGGCTCGGCCATCAGTGCCTGGACGAGGCCGACCTTGTGCGCGCTGCCCTTCGACAGGTCGCCCAGCGGGGTGCCGAGGAGGTGGCCCATGGTGAGGCGTTCGGCCCACGGCTCCCAGCGGGCGCCGCCGCGTACGCGGGACGCGTGCCGCAGGTAGGCCGTCACCGTGAACGGCTGGCCCGTGGGGAACCGGTCGGGCGCGAAACCGACGACCCGCGGCCGGTCGGTGATCGTGCCCGTGGTCGGCTCGGCCAGGCCCACCAGGAGGCGCAGCAGGGTCGACTTGCCCGCTCCGTTCGCGCCGGTCAGCTCGATCACGTCGCCGGGGGCGAGGTGGGTGTCGGCGTCCTCGATGACGAGGGGATCACGCCTTCGGTAGCGGAAGGAGACCTTGGACAGACGCATGGTGCCGCAACCGTACCTGCCGGGTCGCAGGGCCGGGATAAAGGTCCGACAATGGAGGCACCCCAGCACACAGTTCAAGAGGAGCGAGGCTTGAACCGCTTTCCGCGCGTCATGGGCATGCGTTCAGGCTATGACCCCGCCGAGGTGGACGCCCTGATCGGGCGCATCGAGTCGACTCTGGGCAGAGGCTCGCACGCCCTTGAGCCCGTCACTCCCGACGAGGTGCGCGGCGCCACGTTCCGCGCCAGACGCGGCGGCTACCAGGAGACCGCGGTCGACTTCGCCCTGGAGGCGTTCGTGGTGGCGCTGGAGGCCCAGGCCAGGCGGCCCAGCCGGCTGGCGATGACCGAGCCCACGGGCGAGATGCTGCGCGAGGAGTGGTTCGAGACCCAGGCCGCCCGGGTCGAGCGGGTGGCCTTCCGCCCCGGCCGCATGGGCACCGGCTACAACGAGGACGAGATCGACGCCTTCCTCGACCGGATCGTGGCCACCTTACGCGGCACGACCGACTTCCCGGTGACGGCCGCGGACGTACGGGAGGCGAGGTTCTCGACCGTGCTGTTCAGGGCGGGCTATCTCATCGCCGACGTCGACTCCTTCCTGTCCGGCATCGCCGACGTGCTGGACCAGCGAACCTAGCCGCCCGCCGGGCGCGGCCAGGGGCGCTGGGCGGCTCGCACGGTGTCGAGGAGGTTGGTGAGGTCGGGTCGGACGTGCTCGACGACTTGCTCGCCGGACGGGTGTTCCCCGAGGCGGTTGATCCATACGCGGGGCAGGCCCAGCCGGTGCGCGGGCAGCATGTCGTGGTGGTAGCCCTGGGCCACGTGCACCCAGACCTCCGGCTCGTACGAGTCCCCGAACAGCTCGAAGTGGGCCGGTGCCGGCTTGTACGCCCCCGCGTCCTCCGCCGTCACCACCGCGTCGAACGCCACCGGCAGCCGCCGCCGCGTCTCGGCGATGAGGTCGCGGTCGCAGTTCGTCAGCAGCGCGAGCCGCCAGCCGGCCGCGCGCAGCGCCGACAGCTCGGCCCCGACCTCGGGGAAGACCGGCCAGTACGGCAGCGTCGTGGCCAGCACCGAGGCGTCGTCGGCGTTGAGCTGCACCCTCTCCTCCGCGCACGCCCTGCGCAGGGCCTGGGCCAGCACCTCGCGGTAGCGCATCGAGGGCGACTTCTCCTCGACGGCCAGCTCGTGCCGGAGGTACGTCTCCAGCAGCCCCGCCCCCCGCCCGGGAGCGATCAGCTCCATGCTGGTGAGGAGGCCGTGCCGCCAGTCGACCAGAGTTCCGTAGCAGTCGAACGTAACCCATCGCATAGGTTACATAATGACGGTCATAGCGGTTCCGGCGCGACCCGGCGGCCGACTACGGAGCGGCGGCGGCTCTGGGCCTGCGGAGGAGGGCCACGAGGACGGAGGTCACGGGGGCGGCCAGGAAGGCGCCCGTGATGCCGGCAATCACGCTGCCCACGGTGATCGCCAGCAGGATGACCGCGCCCGGCAGGTCGAGGGCCTTACCGTAGATCTGCGGTGCCAGCACGTGCCCCTCGATCTGCTGCACCGCCACCGTCACCGCCACCACGATCAGCGCCACCAGCCACCCCTTGGCCACGAGCGCGACCACGGCCGCCAGCAGCCCCGCGAAGAACGCCCCCACCACCGGCAGGAACGCCCCCACGAACGTCAGCACCGCGAGCGGCAGCGCGATCGGCACGCCAAGGATCCACAGCGCCATGCCGATGAAGAACCCGTCGACCAGTCCCACGATCGCCACCCCGCGGATGTAGCGGCCGATCACCGAGAAGATCAGGTGGCCGGTCTCGGTCAGGCGTGCCCGCGCGGGGGCGGGCGTCAGCTCCACCAGCCAGCGGAAGAGCCGGTCGCCGCCGTGCACGAAGTAGATCGACAGGATGACCGCCAGGACGGCCCCGATGACGATCTCGCCGACCGTCCTGACCCCTGCCAGCGCCCCGGTGGTGATCTGCCGCCCCTGCTTGGACAGGTAGTCGCGGGCCTGTTCGATGATCTGCCGGTCGTCGATCCCGAACCGGGCCGTCAGGTTGTGCAGGTCGCCGAGGACCTTGCCGATGCTGGCGTGCAGCTCCGACACGCTGGCCACGGTGGGCGGCACCAGCAGCGCGATCAGCGCGCCGGCCAGCAGCAGGCCGCCGACGAAGACGACGGCCGTGGCGAGCGCGGAGTTGAGGCCGCGCGTGCGCAGCCATCGGGCCGGGGGCAGCAGCAGCGCCGTGAGGAAGAGGCCGATGATGATCGACATGGCCACCGTGCGTACGTGGTAGAGGCAGAAGAGCGCCACCGCGACGACCGCGATCCACCCGAGCAGCCGCCACGGCCTCATCCCGTTGCCCCCAATCGTGCCTGGTCAGAGGAGTTCCCCAGGCCGATCGGGGGCAACCCTGCTCACCCGGGCGGGGTGAGGTGGTGACGCTGGGAGAGCTTGTTCGCCTCGTACGTCTCCCGCGCCGCGTAGGTGGCGCTCGTCGTGGCCACCTGGGCGACGGGCACGTCCCACCACGCCTCGGAGGAGGGGGCGTCGTCGGCGAGCCGGTCGGTACGGACGTAGATCACCGTGGTCTCGGTCGCCGAACGGGCCGTGTCGAGCGCCTTGCGCAGGTCGGAGACCGTCTCGGGACGCAGCACCGAGGCGCCCAGGCTGGCCGCGTTGGCCGCCAGGTCGACCGGGAGCGGGCCGCCGTCGCGCCGCTGGTAGGCGGTGCCGAGCCGCTCGGCGCCGACGCTCTCCGACAGGCGGCCGATCGAGGCGAAGCCGGAGTTGTCGACCAGGACCACGACCAGCTTGACGCCCTCGGAGACGGCCGTGACCAGCTCTTGGGCCATCATCAGGTAGGAACCGTCGCCCACCAGCACGAACACCTCGCGCTCCGGGGCCGCCAGCTTCACGCCCAGGCCACCGGCGATCTCGTAGCCCATGCAGGAGTAGCCGTACTCGACGTGGTAGCTGCCCGGGCCGCTGGGCCGCCAGAGCTTGTGCAGGTCGCCGGGCATCGACCCGGCCGCGCACACCACTACGCCGTCGTCGCCGGCCGCCGCGTTGACCGCGCCGATCACGGCCGACTGCGGCAGCGGCGTGCCCTCCAGCGCGTACGCCGCGTCGACGGCGGTGTCCCAGGCCCTGGTCAGCTCGGCCGCCCGCTGCCGGTAGGCGGCCGGGGTGCTCCAGCCCGCGCACGCCTCGGCCAGGTCGGCCAGCCCTTCGCGGGCGTCGGCGACCAGGTGCAGGCCCGAGAGCTTGGCGGCGTCGAAGCCGGTGAGGTTGAGGTTCACGAAGCGGGCGTCGGGCGCGAAGATCGTACGGGAGGCCGTGGTGAAGTCGCTGTAGCGGGTGCCGACGCCGATGACGAGGTCGGCGTCGCGGGCCAGCGCGTTGGCGGCCGTGGTGCCGGTGGCGCCGATCGCGCCCACCGCGAGCGGGTGGCCGTAGGGGAGGGCGCCCTTGCCCGCCTGGGTCTCGGCCACGGGCACGCCGCAGGTCTCGGCGAAGACGCGCAGCCGCTCGGTGGCCTCGCTGTAGATCGTCCCGCCGCCGGCCACGATCAGCGGGCGCTCGGCCGACCTGATCAGCTCGGCGGCGCGCGCGAGGGCCGAGCGCTCGGGGCGCGGCCGGGGAATGTGCCAGACGCGCCGGGCGAACAGCTCGTCGGGCCAGTCGAACGCCTCGGCCTGCACGTCCTGCGGCAACGCGAGCGTCACCGCGCCGGTCTCGGCCGGGTCGGTGAGCACCCGCATGGCGGCCAGCAGCGCGGAGGGAAGCTGCTCGGGCCGGTTGATCCGGTCCCAGTAGCGGGAGACGGGCTTGAAGCAGTCGTTGACCGAGATGTCGTAGGAGCGCTGGTCCTCCAGCTCCTGGAGCACGGGGCCCGCGACACGGGTGGAGAAGATGTCGCCGGGCAGCAGCAGCACCGGCAGCCGGTTGATGGTCGCGCCCGCCGCCCCGGTGATCATGTTGGTGGCGCCGGGGCCGATCGAGGTGGTGCAGGCCAGGGTGGCCAGCCGGTTGCTCGCGCGGGCGTACGCGGCGGCCGTGTGGACCATGGCCTGCTCGTTGCGGCTGAGGCGGTACGGCAGGTCTTCGGCGGAGGTGGCCAGCGCCTGGCCGAGCCCGGCGACGTTGCCGTGGCCGAAGATGCCGAGGCAGCCGCCGAAGAACCGGCGCTCCACGCCGTCGCGCTCGCTCCACTGGTGGGCCAGGAAGCGTACGACGGCCTGCGCGACGGTCAAGCGGATCATGAGGTCCTCCCGAACGGCAGTCTGGGGTCGATGGGCTGAGCGTCCCACGAGGAGCGGATCCAGGCGTGGCGGGGATCGTCGCAGAACGCCATCGAACGCCGCTCCGCGGGACCCGCCAGCACGTTGAGGTAGTAGAGGTCGTAGCCGGGGGCGGCCATGGAGGGGCCGTGGTAGCCGTAGGGGACGAGCACCACGTCGCCGGGCGAGACCTCGGCCAGGGTGTCGATGCGGCCGCGCTCTGAGGAGTAGACGCGCTGGTAGCCGACGCCCTGACCGGCGACCTCGAAGTAGTAGATCTCCTCCAGCACCGCCTCGCCCGGGTTGGGGGTGTCGTGCTTGTGCGGCGGGTAGGAGGACCAGTTGCCGCCCGGGGTGAGCACCTCGACGGCCATGAGCTTGTCGCAGTCGAAGGCGTCGGGGGAGCAGAAGTTGTTGACCTGGCGGCTGGCCTGGCCCGCCCCCCGGATCTCGACGGTGACCTCGGCGGCCGGGACGTGGCGCGGGGCGAACGCGCGGGTGGCGCGGGCCGAGGGCAGGGCGATCCGGCCCGCGCCCGCCAGCGTCACCCGGGTGGCGATCGGGAGGTAGACGAAGTCGGTGGGGCCGTCGAAGACCGAGGTCCGGCCGGTCAGCGCGAACGTCTCGCCCGGGATGGTGACCGTGCAGGACCCCGACAGGGGCAGGACGATCATCTCCTCCTCCCCGGTGTCGAACGACACGGGGGAGGAGCCCAGGTCGGCCACGCGCAGCCCCGCGTACGTCCAGCCCGCCAGGGACGGGGTGATCTCCACCGACCACGGGCCGCCGGCGGTCTTGCCGTAGGGCAGGTGGGTCATGGGCGGGCCTCTCGTACCAGGGCGGCGGCGCCGTCGACCGCGCTCGCCACGTCGTCGCCCGGCGGGTAGAGCAGCGCCCGGCCCACCACGAGGCCGCGCACGCCGGGCAGGCTCATGGCGCGGTGCCACTCGGCGTAGGCGGCGTCGATGTCGGGCGGGTCGCCGCCGAGGAGCAGGGCGGGCAGCGTGGTGGCGGCCATCACGCGCTCCATCTCGGGCACGGCGGGGATCTTCAGCCAGGTGTAGGCCGAGGTCACGCCGAGGGCCTGGGCGATGCTGATTGAGCGGATCACGGCCTCGGGCGACAGGTCGTTGCGCAGGGCGCCCGACTCGGAGCGGGCCGACCAGAACGGCTCGACCATGGCCACCAGCCGCCTGCGGGCCAGGTCGGTGACCGCGCGGGCGCATGATTCGAGCGTGGCCACGGTCGCGTGGTCGGTCGGGTCGATGCGGCAGAGCATCTTGCCGCCGTCGAGTCGCATGGCCTGGATGGAGTCGGCGTCGAACCCGGTGAAACGGTCGTCCAGCTCGAACACCGAGCCCTGGAGGCCGCCCCGGTTCATGGAGCCGAAGGCCAGCTTGTCTTCCAGCGCCCCGAGCAGGAGCAGGTCTTCGAGGACGTCGGGCGAGGCCAGGATGCCGTCGACCCCCGGCCTGGACAGCGCCAGGCGCAGACGGTCGAGCAGGTCGACGCGGCTGGCCATGGCCAGCGGCCGGTCGCGTACGCCGAGTGCCCCGCGTGCCGCGTGGTCGGCGGCGATGATCAGCAGCCGCTCGCCCTCCGCCGGCATGCCGCGCCGCTGACGGCGGGCCGCGGCCTCGGCGATCTCCTCCGGCCTGGTGGCGCGGATGCTGGTGAGCCGTCCGTAGTCGGCGGCCCTGGACAGCGTGATGTCGCTCAAGAGTGCGCCCCGTTCAGCAGGTCGTCCACCTCGGCGGTCGTCGGCATGGCGTCGGCGCAGGCCAGGCGGGCGGCCACGTAGGCGCCGGCCGCGTTGGCGAAGCGCAGCGTGCGCTCCAGCGGCCAGCCGCGCGCCAGCCCAAGGCAGACGGCCCCGCCGAACGCGTCTCCCGCGCCGATGCCGTTGACCACCTTCACCTCCATGGGCTCCACCAATGCGCTCTCCTCGGAGGTACGCGCGAAAACCCCCTCAGGGCCCATTTTCACGATCGCGAGGCGTACGCCGGAGTCGAGCAGCGCCTGGGCGGCGGCCTCGGGATCGCGTACGCCGACCGCGACCTCCACCTCGTCGAGGTTGCCCACCGCCACGTCGGCCAGCGGCAGCGTACGGCGGGCGGCCTCGTGGGCGGCCTCGCGCGACTCCCAGAGCGTGGGCCGGTAGTCGAGGTCGAACACCGTCCACCCCGACGTGCGCCGCCTCGCCGAGAGCGCGGCGGCGTGGGCGGCGGCGCTCGGCTCCCGGCTCAGCCCGGTCAGCGAGAACCAGAACAGGCCCGCCGCGCCGATCGCGGCCAGGTCGAGCATGGACGGCTCGATCCGCAGGTCGGGCGGATGCTCACCGCGGTAGAAGTAGATGGGGAAGTGGTCGGGAGGGAAGATCTCGCAGAAGGTGACGGGAGTGGGCGGGCCCTCGATGGTGCTCACGAAGGCGTCGTCCACGCCGAATCCCCGGATGGCCCGGC
Source organism: Nonomuraea antimicrobica (assembly GCF_039536965.1). Taxonomy (NCBI): domain Bacteria; kingdom Bacillati; phylum Actinomycetota; class Actinomycetes; order Streptosporangiales; family Streptosporangiaceae; genus Nonomuraea; species Nonomuraea antimicrobica. Next base: position 17,994 of record NZ_BAAAZP010000056.1, read on the forward strand.
GCACGTAGTCTCCGAACGGATCGGCGCCCACGCCGGTGATCACGGCGGAGCGCAGCCCGTGGCGCGACGCGGCGACGGCGACGTTGGTCGGGCTGCCGCCCAGGAACTTGCCGAAGGTCTCGACGTCGGCCAGGCCGACACCGGTCTGCAGCGGGTAGACGTCGACGCCGCAGCGGCCGATCGTGATCAGGTCGTACAACAGCACCTCCAGAGACGGAGCTTACCTTCGACACTATGGCATATTGTCATGACATTCGGATGTCCGCTATGTTGCCGGGCAGTGCCCCGCCGAGACCCCGGTCACGCACTTCTCGCGGTCTGTGACAGTGAGATCGCTCCCTCCTGGGCAAAGACGCTGCATGCGGGCACATCTTCGAATACGGCCAGGCCTTTACGTCATATGGATGTCATGACATATTGGCCCATGGCTTCCTCCCCATTAAGGACACGTCGGAGGGTTTGCATGGCATTGCGGAAACGGTCGATGGGTGTGGTCGCGGTGGTCGCCGCGGCCGGTCTGGGGCTCGCCGCCTGCGGCCAGTCGTCCGGCGGGGGCGGAGGCGGTGACACGATCGAGCTGACGATCACCCAGAACGCCATCGCCGGCGGCAAGAACGCGGCCGCCGCGAAATACGTCGCCGACTGGGTCATCCCCAAGTTCGAGGCGGCACAGAAGGCGAAGGGGAAAAACGTCACGGTCAAGTTCGTTCCCAGCGGCGTCGACGACGAGCAGTACAAGACCAAGCTCTCCCTCGACCTCAAGTCAGGCAAGGGCGCGGACGTGATCGACATCGACGGCATCTGGGCCGGCGAGTTCGCCGAGGCCGGCTACATCAAGCCGCTGTCGGAGCTGGTCGGGGCCGAGGCCGACAACTGGGACGGCTGGGCCCAGATCCCCGAGGCGGTGCAGGGGATGACCGAGTTCAACGGCAAGAAGTACGCCCTGCCGGTCGGCACCGACGGCCGCGTGCTCTACTTCAACAAGAAGCTGTTCGCCGCCGCCGGGCTGCCCGCCGACTGGCAGCCCAAGAGCTGGCAGGAGGTCCTCGACGCCGGGACCAAGCTGAAGTCCTCCGGCGTGCCCGTGCCGATCCAGATCAACGCCGGCACCGCCATGGGCGAGGCCACCTCCATGCAGGGCGTGCTGCCGCTGCTCGCGGGCGCGGGCGGCGAGGTGCAGAAGGACGGCAAGTGGACCGGCGCCGCCCAGCCGCTGAAGGACGCGCTCGGCCTCTACCAGAAGATCTACGGCGGCGGCCTCGGCGACCCCAAGCTGCAGCAGGAGGCCAAGGGCCGCGACAAGTCGTTCCAGCAGTTCGCCGAGGGCAAGATCGGCATCCTCATGGAGGGCGACTACTTCTGGCGCGGCGTCGTCAACCCCACGGACGGCGTGGCCAAGATGGCCGACCGCGACCAGACCGTCGGGTACGCCCTGATCCCCGCCATGGAGCCCGGCAAGGGCATCCGCGGCCAGGACTTCGTCAGCATGTCCGGCGGCGCCCTGCGTACGGTGAACCCCAGCAGCAAGCACCCCAAGGAGGCGTTCGAGCTGGCGGCCTTCACGCTCTCGCCGGAGGCGCTGAAGGAGGAGACCAAGGACGGCAACGTCCGCATCACGCCGCGCGCCGACGTCAACAAGGAGATCCTCGCGGGAGAGCCGCTGCTGACGTTCATCTCGGAGAAGGCGCTGCCGCTGACGGCCTACCGCCCGCCGGTCGCCGTCTACCCGCAGGTGTCCGTCGCGCTGCAGGAGGCCACCGCCGCGGTCGTCGGCGGCACCGCGCCCGACCAGGCGGCGGCCGACTACCAGAAGAAGCTCGAAGGAATCGTCGGTGGCGCGGGCAACATCGCCTCCTGAGGTCAGTGCCGAGCGCGACGCCCGGGCCCCCCGCTACAGCTCCGACGCGGCGGGCCTGGGCAGGACGCGCGCCGCGGCCTTCATGGCCCCCGCGCTGCTGCTGGTCGCGGCCTTCCTCGTCTTCCCCGCCCTCTGGGTGCTCTACCTCGGGCTCACGAACTACCGCCTGACCGGGGTCGCGGCCGCGGAGCCGGAGTTCGTCGGGCTCGGCAACCTCCTCGACGCGATCTCCAACCCGGAGTTCTGGAACTCCACGTGGCTGACCGTGCAGTTCGTGCTGGGGTCGGCCGTCATCGGCCAGGTCGGGCTCGGCTTCACCATCGCCTGGCTGCTGCGCGACCGGCGCGGGACGCTGAAGCGGCTGGTCGAGGGGCTCGTCATCCTGGCCTGGATCCTGCCCAGCGCCATCGTGTCGTTCCTGTGGGTGGCGCTGCTCGACCGCGACGGCGGCACGCTCAACGCGCTGCTCGGCCTGCCCGGCTTCGCCTGGCTGCTCGACCACCCGATGTTGTCGATCATCGTGTTCAACACCTGGCGCGGCACCGCGTTCTCGATGATGCTGTACGGCGCCGCGCTTGGCAACGTGCCGCCCTCCCACCTGGAGAGCGCCCGCCTGGCCGGGGCCTCCGGCTGGCAGCAGCTCAGGGACGTGGTGTTCCCGCACATCAGAGGGCACATCCTGACCAACCTGCTGCTGATCAGCCTGTGGACGTTCAACGACTTCACCCCGTTCCTGCTCACCGCGGGCGGGCCCGACGGCAGGTCCGAGGTGCTGGCCGTGCACGTGTACAAGGTCGCCCTGCAGGGCGGCGAGCTGGGCTACGGGGCCGCCGTCTCGACGGTCATCCTGCTGATCAACCTGGTCGTGGCGGTGTTCTACCTGCGGCTGCTGCGGAGCAAGAAATGACGCGGTTCGTGCTGGGCCGGATCGGGTTCTACACCCTGGTCGCGGTGCTGCTGGCCTTCTTCACGGTGCCGCTGTTGTGGCTGGTGACGGCGCCGTTCACGTCGAACCCCACCTACGAGGTCGCGGTCCCGGACTTCACCTGGGCCAACTTCCAGGCCATCCTGGAGCACCCGTACGCGCTGCCCTCGCTGTGGAACTCAGTCGTGCTGTCGGCGGGCACCGCCGTGCTGGTCGTGATCCTGGCGGCGCTGGCCGCCTACGCCCTGAGCCGGGTGCGGCTGCCCGGCCGCGACGCCCTGCTGTACGCGTTGCTGCTGCTGTCGTCGATCATCACGGGGACGGCGGCCATGGTGCCGCTCTTCCAGCTCGCGGTCGAGCTGAACCTCATCGACTCGCAGTTCGGGCTGATCCTCATCCTGACCGGCGGGCTGCTGCCGGCGGCGATCTTCATGCTGAAGGACTTCGTGGACGCCACGCCGAAGTCGTACGAGGAGTCGGCCCGGGTGTTCGGGGCCTCGCCGCTGCAGATCGTCCGGCACGTGGTCGTCCCCCTGGTGCGGCCCGGTCTGGCGACCATCGCCGTGTGGGCCGTGGCCAACGTGTGGGGCAACTTCCTGATGCCGTACCTGCTGCTGAGCGATGTGGAGAAGCAGCCGGCCGCGGTGATCACGTACACCTTGTACACCGAGGGCGGTCAGGCCAATCTGAGCATGTTGTCCACGTTCGGGCTGCTCTATTCGATCCCGGTGGTGCTCATGTACCTGTTCGTCAGCAAGAAGTACGGCTTCCGCTTCCACGGAGGGATCAAGCGTTAATGGCCGCCATCGAACTAAGCGGGCTGACCAAGGTCTACCCCGGCGGGGTGAAAGCGCTCGACGCGCTCGACCTGGAGATCCCCGACGGCGAGTTCTTCGCCCTGCTCGGGCCCTCCGGCTGCGGCAAGACCACGCTGCTGCGCACCATCGCCGGGCTGGAGACCGCCACCGGCGGCGCCGTGGTCATCGGCGGGCGCGACGTGACCGGCGTGCAGCCCGGCGGCCGGGACGTGGCCATGGTGTTCCAGGACTACGCGCTGTTCCCGCACATGGACGTCACGGACAACATCGCCTACCCGCTGCGCATCAAGAAGGTGGCCAAGGACGCGCGCCGCGACAAGGCGGCCGAGGTGGGGGCGCGGCTCGGGCTCGACCACCTCATGGACCGGCGGCCCGGCCAGCTCTCCGGCGGGCAGCAGCAGCGGGTCGCGCTGGCCAGGGTGATGGCCACGCAGGCGCAGGCGTTCCTGTTCGACGAGCCGCTGTCCAACCTGGACGCCCGGCTGCGGCTGGAGGCCCGTACGTTCCTCAAGAAGCTCCAGCGCGAGCTGGGCGTCACCACCGTCTTCGTCACCCACGACCAGGCCGAGGCGCTGGCCATGGCCGACCGGATGGCGGTCATGGAGGCCGGGCACATCAGGCAGATCGGCACGCCGGCCGAGGTGTTCCAGCGGCCGGCCAACACGTTCGTGGCCGGCTTCATCGGGTCGACACCCATGAACCTGCTGGACGGCGCCGTACGAGGTGACACGCTGGAGGTGGCAGGTCACAAGGTCGCGGTCCCGGCCTCCGCCGGGGGGCTGCTGTCCGACGGGGAGAAGATCGTGTACGGCGTACGGCCGGAGTACATGTCCTACTCTGCCGGGCCCGTGGACGGCGCGCTCGGCGGGAAGGTGGCGATCGTGGAGAATCTGGGCGCGTCCCATCTGGTGACCCTCGACGTCAACGACGTGACCGTGCAGGCCGTCGTGCCGGAGGGCAGCGAGCCCGCGGTCGGCGATGAGGGCTATGCCACGCCCCGGCGCGACCGCGCCCTCGTCTACCGGGACGGAGCGCTGGTGTGAGGGGCCGCTGGACGCTGGACGACCGGCTGGAGCGGATCCTGCGGGAGGTGCCGTTCGAGGTGCCCGCGGGGACGGCCGCGGTGACCGTGCGCCTGGCCTACGACCGCACACAGGGGGTGATCGACCTCGGGTGCGGCTCGCCCGACGGCTTCCGCGGCTGGTCGGGGGGCGCGCGCGACGAGTACACGATCGCCCGCGACTGGGCCACCCCGGGTTACCTGCCGGGCGAGCCCGAGGCCGGCACGTGGCACGTGTGGCTGCGCCTGCACCGCGTCCCGCCGCAGGGCCTCGACTACACGCTGGACGTCACGACCCACGCCACCGCTCCGCCCGAGCCCGTGACGCAGGAGCCGCCGCACGGCGAGCGCCCGCCCCGCAGGGACATCCCCGACGTCGACGGCCTGCGCTGGTACGCCGGCGACTTCCACGCCCACACCGTGCACAGCGACGGCAGCCTGACCATCGCCGAGCTGGCCGAGCTGGCCCGCGGACGCGGCCTCGACTTCCTGGCCGTCACCGACCACAACACGGTCAGCCACCACCCCTGGCTGAGCAAGATCGACCGGGACGTGATGCTCCTCCCCGGCCAGGAGGTCACCACCGACCGGGGCCACGCGAACGTGTTCGGCGACGTCGGCTGGGTCGACTTCCGGCAGCCCGCCGACGCCTGGGCCGAGCACGCGGAACGCGCGGGCGGGCTGATGTCCGTCAACCACCCGCTCGGCGGCGACTGCGCCTGGCTGCTGCCGATCACCCGCCGGCCCCGGGTCGCCGAGGTGTGGAGCTCCGGCTGGTGGGACCGCCGCTGGGGTGCGCCGCTGGCCTGGGCCGACGCCTGGCGCGACGACGTGATCGCGATCGGCGGCAGCGACTTCCACCGGCACGGCTCCGACGGCCTGCCCGGCACGCCCACGACCTGGGTGCTCGCCGAGAACACAGCCGAGAACACAGGGGCGGTGCTGGACGGCGTACGCGCCGGGCGCACCGCCGTCTCCACAGGCCCCGACGGGCCGCTGCTGCTCCGGCTGGGCGGCGAACTGCTCGCGCTGGACGCCGACGGCCTGGTGCTGGTACGCCCCGACGGCACGCGCCAGGTGGTCCGCGGCGACCGCGTGCTCCTGCCGGCCGTCGAGGGCCCGCATCGGTTGGAAACCCACGAGAACGAGGTGATCGCCCTATGCGCGTGAGGAAAGTCGCCAACGCCCCCGTCAGCTTCGGCGTGTTCGAGCTGAGCGACGCCCCGCCGCCGCTGACCGCCGACGAGATGGTCCGCGCGCTGGCCGAGGCGGGTTACGAGGGCATCGACTCCGGGCCGATCGGCTACCTGGGCACCGGCTCCGAGCTGACGGACCGGCTCAGCGGGGCCGGGCTGCTGCTCTGCGGCGGCTGGGTGGACCTGCGCTACGGCGACGCGCGGGCGTACGCGGGCGGGTTGCCCGCGCTGGAGGCCGCGCTCGACGTGTTCGCCGCCGCCCCGGCGGGCGACCTGCCGCCGCGGCCCACCCTGGCCTGCTCGGGCTCGGCGGAGCGCTTCGCCCGGCCCGGCGGGAGCGTTCCAGGGCTGACGGCCGCCGAGTGGCCCGCGTACGCCGCCCGTGTCCAGGAGGCCGCCGACCGGTGCCGCGAGCGCGGGTTCGAGCCCGCCTTCCACCACCACCTCGGCACGTACGTCGAGACCCCCGACGACGTCGAGCGCCTGCTGGAGCTGACCGACGTGCAGCTCTGCCTCGACACCGGCCACCTGCTCCTGGCCGGGGGAGACCCGGTGACCAAGCTGCGCGAGTGGTCGGACCGGGTCGGGCACGTGCACATCAAGGACGGCGACACCAAGATCCTCGCCCAGGCCCTGGCCGACGGCGTCGACCTGCGCGAGCTGATGGGCCGCGGCGGGTTCGCCCGGCTCGGGGAGGGCGAGCTGGACCTGCCCGCCGTCGTGCGCACGCTGGACGAGATCGGCTACGCGGGCTGGATCGTCATCGAGCAGGACACCCTTCCCGGGCGGCGCACGGTCGCCCAGAACATCGCCGACCAGGCGGCCAACCGACGGATGCTGAAGGACTTGGGACTTTGAGAATCGCGCTTGTGGGTTGCGGGGCCGTCACCCAGGCGGTCTACGTGCCGCTGCTGTCGAGGCGGCGCGACCTGTTCGAGGTGAGCGCCGTCTGCGACCTGTCGCGGACCCTCGCCGACGCCGTGGGCGATCGGCTGGGCGCCGCCCGGCGCTACACCGCGGTGGCGGAGATGCTCGCCGACGGCGGCTTCGAGGCCGTGGTCGTGCTGGCCTCGGGCTCCCACGGCGAGACCGTGCGGCAGGCGCTGGCCGCCGGGTACGCGGTGCTGTGCGAGAAGCCGCTCGCCCTGACCAGGGCCGAGGTCGCGGCGCTGCCCGAGGGGCGGCTGATGGTCGGTTACATGAAGCAGTACGACCCGGCCGTGCGCCGGGCCGAGGAGGTGCTGGCGGAGCTGGGCGGGCCCGAGGCGATCAGGTCGGTCGAGGTGACCGTGCTGCACCCGAGCGGCGAGTCACAGCTCGCCTTCGCGAACCTGACGCAGGCCCGCGACGTCGACCCGGGCCTGCTGGCCTCGCTGCGCGCGGCGGAGGAGGAGCTGATGTCGCGGGCGCTGGGCGAGTCGGCGCCGGCGGCGGTGCGCAACCTGTACGGGGTGTCGCTGGGCTCGATCTGCCACGACCTGTCGCTCCTGAGGCGCTTCACCGGCTCCCCTGCGGAGATCTCGTACGTCGAGACGTGGGGTGACGTGCCCGGCTCCATCGAGATCTCCGGGCCGCTGCCGATCCGGGGCAGGTTCTCCATCCGCTGGCACTACCTGGAGGACTATCCCGCCTACCGCGAGACCGTGGCCGTCCACCACGACCAGGGCTCGCTCGAATTGGTCTTCCCCTCGCCCTACTTGATGAACGCCCCGACCACGCTCACCGTCGTGTCCGCGGGCGAGAGCCGGACGGATTGGCGTGAGGTGACTGAGGCGTTCGAAGTACAACTCGCGGCCTTCCATGCTTACGTGAACGATGGCAAGCCGCCGCTCACCGACGTGGGCGGCGCGCTCGATGACATCGTCACGGCGCAGCGGATCGCGGCCCGCTACGCCGTACAACACGCACTGAACATTGGAGGAGAAGCGGCGTGAGCAAGGAGATCGTGGTCGTACCGCACACGCACTGGGACAGGGAGTGGTACGAGCCCTTCCAGCGGTTCCGGCTCCGGCTGGTGGCGCTGCTCGACGAGGTGCTCGACACGATGGAACGCGAGCCCTCCTACCACTTCACCCTTGACGGGCAGCTCGCCTGCGTGGACGACTACCTCGAAGTACGCCCGGAGAACCGCGACCGCGTGGCGGCGCTGGTGGAGTCGGGGCGGCTGGCGGTGGGTCCGTGGCAGATCCTGCTCGACGAGTTCCTGTGCTCGGGCGAGAACATCGTCCGCAACCTGGAGCTGGGCATGGACCGGGCCGACAAGCTCGGCGGCGCCATGCCGGTCGGCTACCTGCCGGACATGTTCGGGCACACGGCGCAGATGCCGCAGATCCTGCGCAAGGCCGGGCTGCTGCACGCCTGCGTCTACCGCGGGGTGCCGTCCTCGGTCACCACCGACGCGTTCGCCTGGGTGGCGCCAGACGGCACGGCGCTGCGCACGCAGTACCTCCCGGCGGGCGGCTACGGCAACGGCGCGCACCTCTTCTCCGACGCGGCGTGGCTGAAGGAGCGGGCGGCGGCGTTCGTCGCCACCATGCGGGGGTGGCACGGTCCAGAGGGCTCGCTGCTGGCGATGTACGGCACCGACCACTCCGCGCCCGTACGCGGCCTGCCGGACATGGTGACGGCCATCGGCGCCCGCATGGACACCCTGACCGGCTACCTCTCGGCCTACCCCGGCGAGGTGGACGGCCTGCCGCGGGTGCACGGCGAGCTGCGCTCCCACGCCCGCGCCAACATCCTGCCCGGCGTCATCTCCATCCGCCCCCACGTCAAGCAGGCCATGGGCCGCGCCGAGCGCATGGTCGAGCGCTACGCGGAGCCGCTGGCCACGCTCTGGGGCGACGAGTGGCCCGGCCGCTTCCTCGACATGGCCTGGTGGCGCCTGGTGGACGCCAGCGGCCACGACTCGGTCACCGGGTGCGGCGTCGACGACACCGCCCAGCAGGTCGCCGCCCGCATCGCCGAGGCCGAGCACCTCGGGCAGGCCGTACGCGACATGGTGACCGCCCGCCTGGCCGGGACCGTGCCATCTGACGGGGTGCTCGTCGTCAACCCGACGCCGCGCACCCGCCAGGGGGTCGTGGTCCTGGATCTCGCGGGCAACGACCCGCTGGTCGACCCCTCGGGCGCGCCGGTGCCCACCCAGCCCCTGGAGTACGCGGCCACGCTGCTGCTCGACGAGGACATGGACCCGGCCACCGCGCTGACCTTCGTCCACGGCACCGAGCTGTACGGGCAGCACATCACGGGCTGGTCGATCGAGGAGGACACGCTGACGTTCAGCGTGGCGCGGGAGTCCTCGGTGCTGTTCGACGTGGACGACCTGCGGGACGACCTCGAAGGCGTCACCCGCGTCCGCATCGTCGCCGAGCCCCGCCGTACGGTGGCCGCGCTGGTCGAGGTGCCGCCGCTCGGCCACACGAGCATCCGCCCCGCGTCCCGCGAGGACGTCTACCGCCCCGACGAGGACGAGGCGCGGCGCAGCCTCCTGGTGGGCGAGCACCACTCGTCCTGCTGGCTGACCTCCGACTCGGCCGCGCTGCCCGTCAGGGGCAGCGAGAGGCTGCTGGACAACGGCCTGCTGCAGGTCACGATCGCCGACGACGGCACGCTGCGGCTGCTGGGCGAGGACGGCACCACGGTCACCGGGGTGGGCCGCATCGTGGACGGCGGCGACGTGGGCGACACCTACAACTACGCGCCCCCGGCGGCCAACCTGATCGTCACGGAGCCGTTGACCGTGGAGACCGAACTGCTCTGCACCGGTCCGCTGATCGCGATGGTGGACGTGCGGCGCACGTACCAGTGGCCGGCCGCGAGCGAGGGGCTGGAGGGCGCTCCGGAGGTGCCCGCGCTCACGCGCGTGCCCCGGCTGGAGGAGATCGTCGTCACCACCCGGGTAGAACTGCGCGCGGGCGAGCCGTTCGTGCGGCTGCGCGTCGAGTTCGACAACCGGTGCGACGACCACCGGGTACGCCTGCACGTGCCGTTGCCGTCGGCAGCCGAGGAGTCGTACGCGGAGGGGCAGTTCGCGGTCGTCACCCGTGGGCTCGGCGCGGAGGGCGGCTGCGGCGAGACCCCGCTGCCCACCTTCCCCGCCTCCTCCTGGGTGGCCGCCGGGGGCGTGGCCGCCCTGCTGGAACACGTCACCGAGTACGAGATCACGGGCGGCGAACTGGCCCTGACCCTGCTCCGCTCGGTCGGCTACCTCTCCCGCAACCGCAACGCCCTGCGCCCCGAGCCCGCCGGACCCCAACTGCCCACTCCGGCGGCGCAGTCGCGCGGGGTCCGTTCGGTGAGCCTGGCGCTGATGCCGTACCGGAAGTCGTGGGAGGAGGTCGTGCCGCAGGCGGAGACCTTCCGCCACGACCTGCTGGTGGTGCCGGGGGCGGGCGACCGCGCCCGCGCGCTGCCCGCGCCTGCGGCGGGCCTGTCGGTGACGGGCGACGGCGTGGTGATGACCTCACTCCGCGACCGCGACGGGTGGCGGGAACTACGGATGGTGGCGTTGACGCCCGGCGCCACGGAAGCGGTCATTTCCGGCAACCTGGTGGAGGCCCGGCATGCCGACCTGAGGGGGCGTCCGGGAGAGTCTGTGCAGGTCACTGATGGTGTGGTGCGGTTGCCGCTGAACGCGTGGGAAATTGCGACCATCCAGTTTCGTCAACTCTAGGTAATGAATCGAACGCACGTAGTAATGTCGCGGCATGGTCACGGCACAACATGAAGGTCTGAACAAGATCGCGACCTTCAATCTCGAACATACGAGAGACATGCTGCGAGCGCTCTTCGACCTACCGGTCCCGAAGTCGGGTGAGGCGCGCATCGCCTCCCCCGACCTCTCGGAGGTCGATCCCGGCGTCGCCCGCGCCGACAGCGCGATTCTGTACGGCGAGGGAGAGGAGAAGTTCGGGGTCATCGTCGAGACGCAGCGCGGCCTCGACGACGACAAGCGATACGCGTGGCCGGAGTACATAGCCAATTTCCGGTCACGCGAGCAATGTCCAGCCTGTCTGGTCGTCATCTGCCCGAACCGGAGAGTGGCCAGATGGGCGAAGAAGGAGATCCCCACCGGCCATCCCGGGTTCACCTTGAAGCCCCTGCTCATCCACCAGGGCAACACGCCGCTCATCGTCGACGTCGAGCAGGCCGTCGAGAACATCGGCCTGGCCGTCATCTCGGCCATCACCCAGAGCGAGCATCCCAGGTTCAAGGAAGTCGCGGCCACGCTGCAGCGGGCGCTGGGTCACATCGATCCGAAGCAGGCGTGGCGGTACGCTCGATACATCAACCTGTCACTGGAAGGTGACGCACAGAAAGAGTGGGACCGAGGCATGAAGTTGGAGACGTATCCGTACCAAGGCGAGTACGCCGAGGGTCTCTGGGCCGGGGGTAAGCAGGAGGGGCGGATCGAGGGCAAGATCGAAGGCGAGGCGGAGTCGGTGCTGAAGATCCTCAATACACGCGGAATCGCAGTGTCCGAGGAGGTGCGGGAGCGGGTTCTGGGCTGTCAGGACCCGGAGACCTTGGATGTGCTGCTTCAGCGGTCCATCGTGGTCAGGTCGGGGGACGAACTCTTCGCCGAGCCGATCGGCTAGGGCCTCATGAGCACGAGGACGTATCCCTACGAGGGCGAGTATGCCGAGAGGCTCAAGGCACTGGGCCGGACCGGGTCACTGATCGGCGATCACTTCGGGGGCCTGATGCATGCTGTGTGGCGGGTTCTCTACCACCGTGGGATCGAGCTGTCCGATGAGGTGTTCGAGCGGCTCTTGAGCTCCGGGGACATGTGGACCCTGGATGTGCTGCTTCGGCGGGCTCTTGTGGTCGAGTCGGAGGACGAACTCTTCGCCGAGCCGTTCGGTCACGAGCTCAGGACACCGAGTTGACGGGCGGCTCGGACGGCCAGCCAGACCTCGGCGAACGCGGCGCTCGACGACAGATCGCGCCCCGTGAGCGTCGCGAAGCGGCGTAGGCGGTAGGACAGCGTGTTGGGATGAATGTGGAGGGCGGCCGCGGCGTCCTCCACGTGACGGTTGCGTTCCATCCACACCCGTACCGACGTCAGCAGCTTCGAGTCGTGGGCCGAGTCGTAGGCCAGCACCCCGCCCAGCACATGGTCCACCAGGGCGGCAAGAGTCGCGGGGTCGTCGGGGAGCCAGCGGCCCGTGGTGTCCTCGCCGTAGTGGACCAGCTCCTTCCCCGATTCGGCCGCATGCGAGACGGCCCAGACCGCCTCCCGTTGCGCCACCCGCAGCGAGTCTCCCGGCGGGAACGGGCGGCTCGCCCCCGCCGCCACCCCCGGCACAGACGCCACGGTCGGGCCCAGAGACGGCGGGCCCAGGACGTAGTGGTCGTCGCCGCGGCGCAACATCAGGTGCGGCAGCGTGTCGAGGGCGCGGCGCAGGGCGTCGTCCGGCACCCCGCGCACCACCAGCAGGATCGTGTCCCCGTCCGCGGGCAGCCCCAGCCGGGCCAGGCGGCGGCGGGCGGCCGGTGGGTCGAGCAGGTCCTGGAGCAGCTCGGCCAGCGTCTCCGCGCCCTCCCTGCGCAGGGTCTCGCGTTCGTGCCTGGCCATGGCCACCTGGAGGGCGGCCACCGTGGCGATGTGCTGGACCACGGCCAGGCCGGCGGGCCTGGCGCCCTCGCGTTCGAAGGCCACCAGGTAGCCCGCAGAGCCCCCGGGCGCCGAGACCGGCAGGGCGAAGCCGCCGGGGATCGTGGGCGGGGCGTCGGGCTCGGCGGGCAGCACGTCGAGCGGAGGCACCGGGACGCCGGGCAGCAGGGGCAGCCCGTGGCGGGTCGAGAGGTAGACGTCGTATCCCGACAGGCGTTCCAGCCGTTTGAAGAGCGTGGCGGTGTCGAGGTCTTCCGCGGCCAGCCAGCGCAGCGCGCCGAAGACCTGGAGCTGGGCCGCCAGGCGTTCGCCGGCGTCCTCTCTGAGCGCCGCCGCCACCTCCTGCGCGATCGCGATGAACGGCACCGCCAGCGGCACCTCCAGCACCGGCATGCCGCGCTCCGCCGCGGCCTCGAAGAACGCCGGATGCAGGGGCGGCACGTGGAGCTGGGCCGACAGGGCCAGGGCCGAGACGCCGGCGTCGTCGAGGCGTTCGAGGTAGGCGCGCTGCCTGGCCGCGCTCCTGGGCACGCCGATGCCGGTCGTCATGATGACCTCGGCCCCCAGCAGCCACGGCGTCGGGTCGTCCAGCTCGCTCACGTGGGCCCACGAGACCGAGCGTGACAGCCCGGCCTCGCCCGCCAGCACGCGGAGCTGGAGGGCGGGGGAGCGCAGCAGGTCTTCTACGGTCACTTTGTGGTCAGCCACAACACACACCGTAATACTTCGTGGCAGTGACAATTGCCGCTGGTCAGAGCCATGACGAACACTGACCGCATGAACACAGGCCCCGTCGACTCCACCAAGGTCCCGCGCTTCGCCGGGTTCGCCACGTTCGCCCGCCTGCCCCGCCTCGACGAGGTCGGGCGGGCCGAGGTGGCGGTCGTGGGCGTGCCCTTCGACACGGGCGTCTCCTACCGGCCCGGCGCCAGGTTCGGGCCCGCCGCGGTCAGGGAGTCCTCGCGGCTGTTGCGGCCGTACCATCCGGGTCTGGACGTCTCCCCGTTCGAACGGGTGCAGGTCGCCGACGCGGGCGACATCGCGGTCAACCCGTTCGACATCGGCGCCGCCATCGAGGCGATCGAGGGCGCGGCCGACGAGCTGGACGCCCGGCTCGTGACCATCGGCGGCGACCACACGATCGCGCTGCCGCTGCTGCGCTCGGCCGCCAGGAAGCACGGCCCCGTGGCGCTGGTGCACTTCGACGCGCACCTCGACACCTGGGACACCTACTTCGGCGCCGAGTACACGCACGGCACCCCGTTCCGGCGGGCTGTCGAGGAGGGGATTGTCGACACCGAGGCGCTCAGCCACGTCGGCATCCGCGGCCCCCTCTACGGCAAGAAGGACCTGGAGGACGACCGGCGGCTCGGGTTCGGCATCGTGACCGCGGCCGACGTGCTGCGGCGCGGCCTGGACGAGGTGATCGACCTGCTGCGGCAGCGGGTCGGTGACCGTCCGCTCTACGTCTCGGTCGACATCGACGTGCTCGACCCGGCCCACGCCCCCGGCACGGGCACCCCGGAGGCGGGCGGCCTGACCAGCAGGGAGCTGCTGGAGATCCTGCGCGGCCTGGCCGGGCGCAACCTCATCGGGGCGGACGTGGTCGAGGTGGCCCCGGCCTACGACCACGCGGAGATCACCTCGATCGCCGCCTCCCACGTGGCCTACGACCTCGTCAGCCTGATGGCACTCCAGGAGAACGGAACATGAGCGGCACCCCCATCACCGAGATCGAGACGTACGGGGTCGAGCACATCCCCGACGCCGACCGCACCGCGCGTCCCCTCGACCTGTTCCGGGTGGCGTTCGGGGGCGCGAACACGTTCGCCACCTGCGTGCTCGGGGCCTTCCCCATCCTGTTCGGCCTGTCGTTCTGGCACGGACTGGCCGCCACCGGGCTCGGCTTGGTGGTGGGGGCGCTGATCCTGGCGCCGCTGTCGTTGTTCGGGCCGCTCAACGGCACCAACAACGCCGTCTCCTCCTCGGCCCACCTGGGCGTGCACGGCCGGGTGGTCGGCTCGTTCCTGTCGCTGTTGACCGCGATCGCGTTCTTCTCGATCTCGGTGTGGTCGTCGGGTGACGCGCTGGTGGGCGGCGCGCACCGGCTCGTCGGGCTGCCGGACACCGACCTGTCGTACGGCGTCGCGTACGCGATCTTCGCGGTCCTCGTGCTCGTGGTCTGTGTGTACGGCTTCCGCTTCATGCTGTTCGTCAACAAGATCGCGGTGGCGGCGGCGTCTTTGCTGTTCGTGCTGGGCGTGTTCGCGTTCGCCGGCGACTTCGACCCGTCCTACCCGGGTACGGTCGCGGCCGGTGACCCGCTGTTCTGGCCCTCGTTCATCGGCGCGGCGCTGATCGTGCTGTCGAACCCGGTCTCGTTCGGCGCCTTCCTGGGCGACTGGTCGCGCTACATCCCGGCGGACACCCCGCGCGGGCGGGTGATGGCGGCGGCGTTCCTGTCGCAGCTCGCCACCATCCTGCCGTTCCTGTTCGGCCTGGCCACGGCCTCGATCATCGCGACCGAGGCCGCCGCGTACGTGGACCCGGCCGCCCCCAACTACGTCGGCGGCCTGCTGGCCGTCTCTCCCGGCTGGTACTTCGTGCCCGTCTGCCTCATCGCCCTGATCGGCGGCATGTCCACCGGCACGACCTCGCTGTACGGCACCGGCCTCGACTTCTCCAGCGTGTTCACCCGCTTCTCCCGGGTCCAGGCCACGGTGTTCATCGGCATCCTGTCGATCGTGTTCATCTTCGCCGGGCGTTTCGCCGCGAACCTCACGCAGAGCATCTCCACGTTCGCCACACTGATCATCACGTGTACGGCACCCTGGATGGTGATCATGATGCTCGGCTACGTGACCCGGCGTGGCTGGTACGACCCCGAGGCGCTGCAGGTCTTCAACCGGCGCCAGCGCGGCGGCCGTTACTGGTTCACGCACGGGTGGAACTGGCGCGGCCTGAGCGCCTGGCTGATCTCCGCCGCGCTCGCCCTGATGTTCGTCAACCTGCCCGGCCAGTTCGTCGGCCCGCTGGGGGACCTGGCCGGCGGGGTGGACGTCTCCCTCCCGCTCGGGCTGGCCGTGGCGGCGCTGCTCCATCTGGTGCTGCTGGCCGCCTTCCCGGAGCCGCGCGAGGTCTACGGGCCGCGTGGGCCGCGGCGGGTCCGCTCGGCCGACACCCCGATCCTGCCGATCGTGGACGCCGCCACAGAACCGGTCACGTGATGGCCGGTCACGACAAGGCCGGTCACGTGATGGCCGGTCGCGACAAGGCCGGTCGCGAGGAGGCTGTGGTCGCGTGATGGAGCTGGTCGACCTGTCGGTGCCGATCGAGACCGGGATGCCCGTCTATCCGGGCGATCCCGAGGTCTCGGTCGCCCCGGCGCTCACCGTGGCCCGCGACGGCGTCAACGTGCTGGGCCTGCACCTGGGCTCCCATTCGGGCACCCACGTGGACGCGCCCTGCCACATCGACGACTCGCTGCCCACGCTGGACGAGCTGCCGCTGGAGCGCTTCTGCGGGCCCGCCGTCGTGGTGGACGTGCGCGGGCTGCCGCCGGGCTCGGCGATCGGGGCGGAGCCGTTCATGGACGTGCGGGCGGGGACGATCGTGCTGGTCGCCACCGGGTGGTCGGCCCACTGGGGGAGCGGGGCGTACGAGCGGCATCCGTACCTGACCGAGGAGGCGGCCGGGCTGCTGGTCGGGCGGGGAGTGCGGACGGTCGGGATCGACGCGCTCAGCGTGGACCCGACGCCCGCCGACGACTTCCCCGCGCACCGGGTGCTGCTGGGCGCGCACGCCGTCATCGCCGAGAACCTGGCGGGGCTCGACCTCCTGTTGGCCGCCGGTGAGCGCCCGATCGAGGTGTTCCTGTTGCCGCTGCGACTGTCGGGGGCGGACGGGGCACCCGTGCGCGCCGTGGCCAGAGTCGGCTGACGTGCCGCGCCGAACGGACTAGCGGGTGCCCCAGGAGTAGGTCTGCTTGCGCAGTTTCAGGTACACGAACGACTCCGTCGCGCGTACGGCCGGAATCGCGCGGATCTTGCTGAGGATCTCCAGCAGGTGCCCGTCGCCCTCGCAGACCACCTCCACGATCACGTCGAAGGAACCCGCGGTGAGCACCACGTAGTCGATCTCGTCGATGGCGGCCAGCTCGTCGGCCACCGACTCCAGATCGCCCTCGCAGTTGACGCCGATCATGGCCTGCCGGGGGAAACCTAAGGTGAGCGGGTCGGTGACCGCGACGATCTGCATGACGCCGGCGTCCTGCAGCCGCTGCACCCGCTGGCGGACGGCGGCCTCCGACAGGCCGACCGCCTTGCCGATCGCCGCGTACGGCTTGCGGCCGTCGGCCTGGAGCTGCTCGATGATCTGCTTCGACAGGTCGTCGAGGACCACGGGGCCGGAATTGGGGTGGTTGCGGCGTACGCGGGGCGGCGTGGTCATTGAGAGGATTCCTCCTACCGGTCCGGCGTCACGGGGGCGGTCCCGGCGGGTGCCGTCCTGGTGCGACATGTTGTCAGTTCCTGGCGGTCTGTCAAGCGAATTCGTAGCGATTTGATATCTTCACCACGAAATCCCTTGTCCAGATGCGTGTGCTCTGTCAGAGTCGCGGCATCTCAGCCACCTCACGAGGAGGCCATACCTTGACCACCCGTCTGCAGAACTACATCAACGGTGGGTTCGTGGACGCGAAGAGCGGCCGATTCTCCGACATCATCGATCCCTGCACGGGCGAGGCGTACGTCCAGGCGCCCGTGTCGGGTCCCGAGGACGTCGACGCCGCCTTCGCCGCCGCTGCCGCCGCGTTCGAGTCGTGGGGCAGGACCACCCCGGGCGAGCGGGCCAACCTGCTGCTCAAGGTCGCTGACGCGATCGACGCCCGGGCCGACGAGATCAACGAGGCCGAGTGCCGCAACACCGGCAAGCCCCGCGCCCGCATGGCCGAGGACGAGACGCCGGTCGCCGCCGACCACTTCCGCTTCTTCGCGGGCGCGGCGCGCACGCTCGAAGGCCCCACGGCCGGTGAGTTCCTCGCCGAGCACACCAGCGTCATCCGGCACGAGCCGATCGGCGTCGTCGGCCAGGTGACGCCGTGGAACTACCCGATGATGATGGCGGTCTGGAAGATCGCCCCCGCGCTCGCGGCCGGCAACACGGTCGTGCTCAAGCCGTCCGACACCACGCCGGCCTCCACGCTCAAGCTGGCCGAGATCCTCGGCGAGGTGCTGCCCGCGGGCGTCTTCAACGTCGTCACCGGCGACCGCGAGACCGGCGCCCTGGTCGTCGCCCACCCGACCGCCTCCATGGTCGCCATCACGGGCTCGGTCGGCGCGGGCATGTCGGTCGCCAGGAGCGCCGCCGACGACCTCAAGCGCGTGCACCTCGAACTCGGCGGCAAGGCGCCGGTCGTGGTCTTCGAGGACGTGAAAGACCTGCGCAGGGCCGCCGCCGACATCGCCACCGCCGGTCTGTACAACGCCGGCCAGGACTGCACGGCCGCCTGCCGGGTGCTGGTGCAGGAGAGCGTGCACGACGAGTTCGTGGCCGCTCTCACCGAGGCCGCCGCGGGCACGGTCACCGGCGACCTGGACAACGAGGAGGCGCTCTACGGCCCGCTCAACAACGCCAACCAGCTCGCCAGGGTCCAGGGCTTCGTCGAACGGGCCCCGGCGCACGCCAAGGTGCTCACCGGCGGGCAGCGGGTCGGCGACAAGGGCTACTTCTTCGCCCCCACCGTCGTGGACGGCCTCAGGCAGGACGACGAGATGGTGCAGAACGAGGTCTTCGGCCCCGTGATCACCGTGCAGACGTTCGCCGACGAGGCCGACGCCCTGGCCAAAGCCAACGACGTGAAGTACGGCCTGAGCGGCTCGGTCTGGACCTCCGACCACGGCCGCGCGATGCGCATGTCGAACCGCCTCGACTTCGGCGTGGTCTGGGTCAACACGCACATCCCGTTCGTCTCGGAGATGCCGCACGGCGGCTTCAAGCACTCCGGGTACGGCAAGGACCTGTCGGTGTTCGGTCTGCACGACTACACCAGGGTCAAGCACGTCATGCACTACATCGGCGAATAGCAAGGAACGATCCTGGAGATGACCGGGCTGAGTGCGATTGAGCTTGAAGACGTCGTCAAGGAGTATCACTCGCATGGCGAGGTCGTCCAGGCGGTCAAAGGCGTGACGCTGGACATCGCCGAGGGGGAGTTCTTCTCCCTCCTCGGCCCGTCCGGCTGCGGCAAGACCACGACGATGCGGATGATCGCGGGCTTCGAGGCCCCCTCGAAGGGCCTGGTGAGGCTGCACGGCCAGGACGTCACGAACGTCCCGCCGAACAGGCGCGACGTCAACATGGTCTTCCAGTCCTACGCGCTCTTCCCGCACATGAGCGTCTGGGACAACGTGGCGTTCGGGCTCAAGCAGCGCAGGACGCCCCAGGAGGAGATCGGGCGGCGGGTCGGCGAGATGCTGGAGATCGTCGACCTGGCCGGCCGGGAGAAGCGCATGCCGCGCGAGCTGTCCGGCGGCCAGCAGCAGCGCGTGGCGCTGGCCAGGGCCCTGGTCAACCGCCCCAGGGCGCTGCTGCTCGACGAGCCGCTGGGCGCGCTGGACCTCAAGCTGCGCCAGGCCATGCAGATCGAGCTCAAGCGCATCCAGCGCGAGGTCGGCATCACGTTCGTGTACGTCACCCACGACCAGAACGAGGCGCTGACCATGAGCGACCGCATCGCCGTCATGAACGACGGCCTGGTCGAGCAGCTCGCCGGGCCGCGCGAGATCTACGAACGGCCCGCGACGCCGTTCGTGGCCGGTTTCATCGGCACCTCCAACCTGCTGGCCGGCAGCGCGAACGGCGGCGAGCTGAAGATCGGCGGCGGCCGGGTGCTGGTGCCCGGGCACGACGGCGAGGTGACGGTGACCGTACGGCCCGAGAAGATCACCATCGGTACCGAGGAGCCCGGCCAGGGGCTCAGCGCCGTGCGCGGCACGGTCACCGAGGTCGTCTACCTCGGCACCTACACCAGCTACGCCGTGGACCTCGCCGCCAGGGGTGAAACGATCATCACGGTGTTTCAGCAGAACGTGCACGACGCCACGGCCACGGCGGAGCGGGGCGACTCCGTGTGGCTGTCCTGGCAGGCGCAGCACTCGTACGTGATTGGAAGTGGATAGCACCTCATGAACCCCTTCATGCGCGGAATGACGCAGCCCCGCACCCGTCGTGACGTCTTCAGGCTCGCCGGTGCCTCCGCCGCCGGGCTCGCCCTGGCCGCCTGTGGCGTGCAGGGGCAGAAGGCGGCGCCGCCCAAGGCCGACGCCGTGGCCGACTTCTGGGCCAAGCAGAAGAAGAACGGCAAGGTCGTCTTCGCCAACTGGCCCGAGTACATGCCGGAGGACAAGGCCCCGCTGGAGAAGTTCAAGCAGGACACCGGCATCGCGTACGAGTACAAAGAGGTCATCCAGGAGAACGCCGAGTTCTTCGGCAAGGCCGACCCCGTGCTGCGCGCCGGTCAGTCGCTGGGCTACGACATCGTGGTCATGACCAACGGCATCCAGCTCCAGCACATGATCGAGCTGGGCTACGCGGTGGCGCTCGACCACTCCAAGCTCCCGAACTTCCAGGCCAACGCCGGGCAGAAGTACAAGGAGCGGGCCTACGACCCCGGTAACAAGTACACGGTCCCCTACACCTCCGGCGTGACCGGTATCGCGTACAACACCGAGTACGTCAAAGAAGAGATCACCAGCATCGAGGCGTTGTTCGATCCCAAGTACAAGGGGCGGGTCGGCATGATGGCCGACGCGCAGGAGATCGGCAACTTCGGGATGTTCGCGCTGGGCATCGACCCGGAGAAGTCGACCGAGGCGGACTGGCAGAAGGCCGGGGAGAAGCTCAAGGCGCAACGCGACGCCGGAATTGTGCGGAAATATTATGATCAGTCGTATATCGACGCCGTGTCGAAGGGCGACGTCTGGCTGACCATGGCCTGGTCGGGCGACGTGTTCCAGCGCCAGCTCGCCGGTGAGCCCGTCAAGTTCGTCGTGCCCGCCGAGGGCGGCACGATCTGGACCGACAACATGCTCATCCCCAAGGGCGCGGCCAACCCGCTCGACGCCCTCATGCTGATGGACTACCTCTACCAGCCGGCCGTGGCCGCCGAGCTGGACGAGTTCATCCAGTACGTCACCCCGGTCCCCGCCGTGCAGGACCTGCTGAGGGAGAAGGCCAAGACGGCCACCGGCGAGGACAAGAAGGCCCTGGAGGACATGGTCGACAGCCCGCTCATGTTCCCCACCGAGGCCGACTACGCCAAGCTGCGCAGCTACACCCGGCTCACCACCCAGCAGGAGCAGGTGTTCAACCCGATCTTCCAGTCGATCACCCAGGCGTAGGCGATGAGGCGGCTCACCCCCTACCTGCTCGCGTTGCCGAGCTGGATGTGGCTGGCGATCTTCCTGGTCGTGCCCATGGTCGCGATGGCCTCGGTCTCGCTGCAGACCGGCAACGCCATCGACGGCTTCGCCATGACGTTCAGCTTCTCCAACTACGGCGACGCGATCGGCCGGTACAGCCCTCAGCTCGTCCGCTCGCTCGTCTACGGCGGGCTCGCGACCGTCGCCATGCTGGTGATCGGGTACCCGGTGGCGTACTGGATCGCCTTCAAGGGCGGCACCCGCAAGTCCGTCTACCTGTTCCTGCTCCTGCTGCCGTTCTTCGTCTCGTTCGTGCTGCGGACGATCTCGTGGAACTTCCTGCTGTCGGACAACGGCATCCTGTTCGGCACGCTGAAGGGCTGGGGGCTGCTGCCCGCGGACTTCCACGTGCTGGCCACCACGTTCGCGGTGGTGGGCGGGCTGACGTACAACTTCCTGCCGTTCATGATCCTGCCGATCTACGTGGCGCTGGAGCGGGTGGACCCGCGGGTGGTGGAGGCGGCCCAGGACCTGTACGCGAGCCGGACGGCCGCCTTCCGCCGGGTGGTGCTGCCGCTGTCGCTGCCCGGGGTGTTCGCCGGGGTGCTGATGACGTTCGTGCCCGCCACGGCCGACCCCATCAACGCGGCCATCCTCGGCGGCACCGCCAACACGATGATCGGCAACATCATCCAGACCGAGTACCTGACGAACCTCGACTACCCGACCGCCTCCGCGTTGTCGTTCACGCTGATGGCGGTGCTGCTGGTGGGCATCTTCGTCTACGCCAGGGCGCTCGGCACCGAGAACGTCCTCGAGGCGGCGGCCCGATGAGCCGGACCACGCGCCTCGGCGACCGCCTCCTGCACCTCTACACGTGGCTGGTCATCATCTGGCTGTCGTCGCCGATCGCCGTGATGATCCTGTTCGGCTTCAACGACAAGCAGAGCAAGTCCAACACCACCTGGCAGGGCTTCACCCTCCGCTGGTACGCCGAGCTGTTCGACATCTCCGACCTGACCGTGGCGCTGCGCAACACGCTGGTGATCGCCCTGGTCAGCACGGTCGTCACGGTGGTGATCGGCACCATGCTCGGCCTGGCGCTGGGCCGGCACCGCTTCCGTGGGAAAGGGGTCACGAACTTCCTGGTCTTCGCCGCCATCTCCACGCCGGAACTGGTGATGGGGGCCTCGCTGCTGTCGTTGTTCGTCTCGGGCAACGTGCCGCGCGACTCGAGCACGATCATCGTCTCCCACGTGCTGTTCTCGCTGTCGTTCGTGGTCGTCACCGTGCGGGCCAGGGTCGTCACGCTGGACCCGGCGCTGGAGGAGGCGGCCAGGGACCTCGGCGCGACGGCCTGGGGCACGTTCCGGCAGGTGACGCTGCCCTCGATCATGCCGGGCGTGCTGGCGGGCGCGATGTTGTCGTTCGCGCTGTCCATCGACGACTACGTGGTGACCAGCTTCGTCAACGGCTCGACCGTGACCTTCCCGCTGTGGATCGTGGGCGCGGTGAAGACCGGCATCCCACCGCAGGTCAACGTGATGGGTACGCTGATCTTCGGCATCGGTGTGCTGATCGCGATCGCGAATGCCGTCGCGGCGCGGCGCCGGGGCTGAGCGGGTCCGACAGGCTTCCCCTCCGCAGGTCGCGGAGGGGCTTTCGCTCATATGGCAAAGAACAGGGAGGCGAGATCGGATACCGGCGGGGGGAACCCGCGCGTGATCACCTCATTGGTCCCGCAATTTTCATAGAACTCAAACTTTCGTAAGGGAAGTGGGATTTGTGGATCCGCTGAAGGCGCTGGCTGACGCGGAGCGCAAGCCGTACTGGCTGGACAACCCGGCCAGACCCGAGCCGCAGCCGCGGCTCTTGGACGACACCACCGCCGACCTGGTCGTCGTCGGCGGGGGATTCTCGGGGCTGTGGACGGCCCTGATGGCGAAGGAACGCGACCCGTCACTCGACGTCGTCCTGCTCGAAGGCCGCAGGATCGGCTGGGCGGCCACCGGCCGCAACGGCGGGTTCTGCATGGCGACCCTCACCCACGGCCTGGCCAACGGCCTGGACCGGTGGCCGGAGGAGATCGGACAGCTCGAACGCCTGGGGGTGGCGAACCTCGACGAGATCGAGCGCACGCTGGAGCGTTACGGCATCGACTGCTCGTTCGAGCGTACGGGCGAGTTGCACGTGGCCACCGAGCCCTGGCAGGTCGAGGCGCTCAACGCGCACCTCGACCTGATCTCCGACCTGGGGCTCGACTACGTGCCGCTCGACAGGGAGCAGGTGCGGGCCGAGGTCGACTCGCCGACCTACCTGGGCGGGCTCTGG
This sequence comes from Nonomuraea antimicrobica, assembly GCF_039536965.1. Classification (NCBI taxonomy): domain Bacteria; kingdom Bacillati; phylum Actinomycetota; class Actinomycetes; order Streptosporangiales; family Streptosporangiaceae; genus Nonomuraea; species Nonomuraea antimicrobica. The sequence goes on from NZ_BAAAZP010000056.1 coordinate 41,221, forward strand.
GAGCGCAGCGGCTGCGCCATGCTCGACCCGGCGCGGCTGGCGTGGGGCCTGCGCGAGGCGTGCCTGCGCCTCGGCGTACGCGTGCACGAGCGCACCCCCGTACGCTCGATGGGCGACGACGGCACGACGATCACCCTGCGCACGCCGCACGGCACGGTGGGCGCGCGCCGCGTGGCCCTGGGCACCGGGGTGTTCACCCCGCTGCTGCGGCGGCTCAAGCACTACGTGGTCCCCGTGTACGACTACGCGCTCATGACCGAGCCGCTGACCCCGGCTCAGCTCGACTCGGTGGGCTGGCGGAACCGGCAGGGCGTGGGCGACTCGGCCAACCAGTTCCACTACTACCGGCTGACCGACGACCACCGCATCCTGTGGGGCGGCTACGACGCCGTCTACTACAACGGGGGCCTGGTCAAGCCCGAGTACGAGCAGCGCGACGAGACGTTCGTCAAGCTCGCGGGTCACTTCTACGACACCTTTCCGCAGCTCGACCAGGTGCGCTTCACCCACAGGTGGGGCGGCGTGATCGACACCTGCAGCCGCTTCAGCGCCTTCTACGGCCAGGCGCACGGCGGACGGCTGGCCTATGCCGCCGGCTTCACCGGCATGGGCGTCGGGGCCACCCGGTTCGGCGCGAACGTCATGCTCGACCTGCTGTCCGGCGAGCAGACCGAGCGGACCGAGCTGCGCATGGTGAAGGAGAAGCCGATCCCGTTCCCGCCCGAGCCGGTGCGCTCGGGGGTGATCCAGTTCACCCGGTGGTCGATCGCCCAAGCCGACCAGCACGAGGGCAGGCGCAACCTGTGGCTGCGCGCGCTCGACAGGATGGGGCTCGGGTTCGACTCGTAGCGCTTTCGGGCACTTTCGGGGGTTCGCCCCCGACGGTCGCACGCCGGTCGGGCATCCGTGGACCCGACCGGCGCGCGGCCGGGTCGTGGTGGGGGCCGGTCGTGGTGGGGCCGGTTGTGGTGGGGCAAGGTCGTGCTGAAGGTCTCACCAGCAACGCTCCTGGCGCGACGGGCCCGGCCGCCGGGTCGGGCATGCTGCGTACGAACCCCCGTCGAGATCATGGGGGTTTGGCGCGTGCGTGCGACAGGGATGGCCCTGCTGGGCCTGACGCTCGTGGCGGGGTGCGGCGGCGAACGGGCCCCGGTCGTGCCCGCCGCGGTGCGGGCGCCGGTCAAGGTGGCGCGATGCCTGCTGAAATATCCGGACAACCGGGCGGGCCGCACAGGACGGGTCCGGCTCGCCCGTGACATCGCCCGGTACGTGGGCACCCGGCCGGGCCGGATCGTCTACGACGTGCTCGACCTGGTGAGCAAGGTCAGGCTGGGGCACGGGGAGCACGTACAGGACCTGATCGCGGCCAGCGGGGCGAAGGTCGACATCGTCGCCGCCCTGCTGCAGAGCAGGGACGACAGCCTGAGCGAGGACGAGCTCGACCTGGCCGAGCGCATGATCGTGGAGAGCGACAACCTCGCCGCCGACGCGATGTGGTCGCTGGTCGGCGGCACGGGTGCGATGAGCGAGTTCTACCGGCGGATCGGGCTGAGGGAGACGACGCCGGGGCCCGGCGCCTACTGGGGCGGCACCAAGACCAGCCCCGCCGACCGGATCAGGCTGATGAAGGTGCTGATCAACGGCGGGAAAGGGCTGACCAGGGCGGATCGGCGGCTGGTGCTGGGCCTGATGGGACGGGTCCAGCAGGACCAGGCGTGGGGGGTGAGCGCGGCGGCCAGGCCAGGGGACCAGGTGACGCTCAAGAACGGGTGGACGCCCCGGCAGTTCATCCAGGACACGTGGGCGGTGACGAGTTACGGGCGGATCGCCGGGCCGGGGCGGGACCTGCTGATGTCGGTGCAGACCGACCAGCAGTGGGGGGAGGAGCCGGGCATCGAGACCATCGAGGGCATCGCCCGCATGATCGGGAGCCGGCTCGACGCCCTCTCCCCGACGACCACCCGTGCCTGCCCGACCAACCCCACACCCTGACCACCCCGCCGCGAACGCCCCCGGTGCGGCCCCTGGGGCGCCCGCCGTCGTCACGAGTGCGCGCTCGCCAGCACGTCCTCCGGGATCACCTTCGGCACGCCGCGCAGCCCCACCAGCGCGAGCAGCGCCACCACGGCCAGCAGACCCGCCGTGACGTACGAGGTGAGGTGCACGCCCTCGATGAAGGCCGCATGAGCCGCCTGCACGAGCCGGTCGGCCTGCTCGGCGGGCAGTGCGGCGGCCGTCTGCAGCGCCCCGGCCAGCGACTCCCCTGCGGCCTCGACCGGCACCCCGGCGGGCAGCTCAAGGTTGGCCCGGTAGGCGCTGGTCAGCACCGTGCCCAGGACCGCGATGCCGAGCGCCCCGCCCAGCTCGAACGCCGTCTCCGACACCGCGGCGGCGGCCCCCGCACGCTCCCGTGGTGCCGTGGCCAGCACGTTGTCGTTGTTGACGGTGAAGGCGAACCCGACGCCCACGCCGCCGATCATCAGGATGGGCAGCAGCGCGAGGTAGTTCAGCTCGGTGCCAAGCGTGGTGTAGTAGAAGAACGCGCCCGCGTTCATGGCCAGGCCCAGCGCGACCACGCCGTTCCTGCCGATGCGGTGGATGAGCCTGGTGGCCAGCATGCCGCCCACCGCGCTGCTCAGCCCGCCGGGGAGCTGGGCCACACCCGCCACCAGCGGCGACCAGCCGAGCACGAGCTGCAGGTACCAGGCGAACATCAGCATCATGGCCGACATGGCGAAGATCGCCAGCAGGTTCGTCAGGATGGAGGCGGTGAACGCCCGCCGTGCGAAGAGCCGTACGTCGATCAGCGGCTCGGCGAGTCGCGTCTGCCGCCACACGAACAACGCCAGGAGCCCGATCCCGGCCGCCCCGGTCGCCAGGACGTCGGCGTGCTCCAGCCCCTTGTGGGCGGCCTCCTTGACCGCGTAGACGGTGCCCACCACGCCCGCGAACGACAGGACCACGCTGACCAGGTCGATCCGCCCCGCGTGCGGGTTGCGCGACTCGGGCAGCACCAGGAAGCCGCCGATCAGCACCAACGCCATGATCGGCACGTTGATCAGGAAGACCGAGCCCCACCAGAAGTGTTCGAGCAGGAGGCCGCCGACGACCGGGCCGACCGCGAAGCCGGCCGCGCTCATACCGCTCCAGATGCCGATGGCCATCGTGCGCTCACCGGGCTCGGTGAACACGTTGCGCACGATCGACAGGGTCGAGGGCATGATGGTGGCTCCGGCCACGCCCAGCAGCGCGCGGGCGGCGATGAGCAGTTCGGCGCTGGGCGCGTACGCGGTGATCACGGAGGCGGCGCCGAACGCCGCCGCGCCGATCAGGAGCAGGCGCCTGCGGCCGATGCGGTCGCCCAGGTTGCCCATGGTGACGAGCAGGCCCGCCAGCGCGAAGCCGTAGATGTCACCGATCCACAGCACCTGCGTCGAACTGGCGCCGAGATCGGCCGACAGCGTGGGCAGGGCCAGGTGCAGCACGGTGAGGTCGAGCGAGAGCAACAGCGTGGCCGGGCAGGCCACGGCCAGGGCGGCCCATTTGTTCTTCATGCCGCCCACTGTCGGGGGGACGGCTGACGGCGGGCCTACCGCTCGCTGACCGCCCCGCTGACCTCCGCCAGCCCGGCGTCGATGCGGCTGCGGGTGTCGTTGGTGGCGTACCAGTCGGCGGGGCACACCTCGCGGGCCCTGAGCAGCAGCGTGCGGGCCCCCTCCAGGTCGCCACGGGCCAGCGCCACCTCGCCCTTCCCGAGCTCGGCCCAGGCCAGGGTCTCGGTGGAGCCGTTCCTGCGCGACAGCTCGGCCGCCTCGACGTAGTCGGCCCGCGCGGCCGGCAGGTCGTCCAGGCCGATGAGGGCGTCGCCGCGGCGGCACAGGGCCTCGGCGATCTCCGTGTTCGCGCCCAGCTCCCGCGCCAGGACGAGCGCCTCGTCGGACAGCGTGTACGCGGTGCGGTAGTCGCCCTGCAACTGGCGCAGCGAGCCCAGCCCGGACAGCACCAGCACCATGCCCCACCGCTCCCCGATGGCCTTGAACCCGGCCAGGCTCAGCTCGAAGTTCGCCACCGCCTCGTCGATCCTGCCGAGCGTCTGCAGGATGAACGCCCGGCCGCAGTGCGACAGCGCCATCCGCCAGGGCGGGAGATCCGCGGCCTCCTGCGTGATGATCGCGTACGCCAACTGCATGTCCTGCGGGGGCCCGGTGAACATCGACAGCAGCATCATCAGGAACTCCACCTGTTTCGGCAGGTAGCTGATGGGCAGCAGGCCGCGCACCTCGTCCAGCCGCGGGCGCAGGCTCTCGTCCGCGCCGCCGGTCCAGGCGGTGACGAGCACGCACATGGCGTACTCCTCCAGGCGTTCGGGGAAACGGGTGTCACCGAGCGCGGCCAGCAGTTCGCCGGCCAGGGAGGCACTGGTGACGCGGTGGCCGCGCATCCACCAGTAGCAGGCGCTGTTGGCCAGCAGCCGCATCGCCAGCTCCAGTTGCCCGGAGTCGGTGGCCCAGCGGACGGCCGCGTCGAGGTCGTCGCTCTCCTCGTCGAGCCGGGCGAACCACTCCATCTGCTCGGCCGTGCGCAGCTTCGGGTCGGCCGCCATGATCAGGTCGAAGTAGTAGAGGGCGTGCGCGTCGCGGATCGCGTCGCCCTCGCCCGACTCCTCCAGCCGCTCCACGCAGAACGCCCGGATCGTCGCCAGCATCCGGAAACGCCCGTCCACGAACTCCACCAGCGACTTCTCCGCCAGCGAGAACAGCACCTCCTCCGGCAGCCCGCACACCCGCTCGGCCGCCTCGGGCCGCGCGCCGCCCACGAACGCGGCCAGCCGCCTGGCCATCTGCTGCTCGGCCTCGTCCAGCAGGTCCCAGCTCCACGCCACGACCGCGTGGAGGGTCTGGTGGCGCGGCAGCGCCGTCCTGCTGCCCCGCGTCAGCAGCCGGAACCGGTCGTCCAGCCGCGCCGCCACGTCGGCGACCGACAGCGTACGCAGCCGCGCCGCCGCCAGCTCGATGGCCAGCGGCAGCCCGTCGAGCGCCCGGCAGATGCGTACGACGTGCCCGGCGCTGGCGCCGTCGACGGAGAAGCCCGGCCGGACGGCGGCGGCCCGGTCGGCGAACAGCCGCGCGGCCGGGTAGTCGAGGGGGGTGGCGGTCTCCGGCGGCGGCAGCCGCAGGGGCGCCACCGGCAGGATCGACTCGCCGGTGATGCCCAGCGCCTCCCGCCCGGTCACCAGCACCCGCAGGTCGGGGCAGGCGGCCAGCAGGTGGTCGGTCAGCTCGGCGGTGGCCGTCACGAGGTGCTCGCAGTTGTCCAGGACCAGCAGCAGCCTGCGGTCGGCCAGCGCGCCGACCAGCGTGGTCATGGGGTCGACCGCGGCCCGTTCCGGGGAGTGCAGCAGGGCGTCGCGGATGCCGAGCGCGGCCAGCACGGCCAGCGCCACCGCGTCACCGCCGGGGACGGGCGCGAGCGGCACGAAGCACACGTCGCCCGGCTCCTTCGCGGCCGTCTCGATGGCCAGCCGGGTCTTGCCCGCGCCGCCCGGGCCGATCAGCGTGACGAGCCGGCCGGCCCGCAGCCGGAGCGCGACCTGTTCGAGCTCCTCGGCCCGGCCCACGAAGCTGGTGAGCTGGGCCCGCAACCCCTGCCTGGAGCTCGGAACGGGCGGCGGCGGGATCGCGGGCGCGCCGAGCGCCGGGTCGGCCCTGAGCACGGCCAGGTGCGCGGCGGCCAGCTCGGCGCCGGGCTCGACGCCCAGCTCCTCGTCCAGCAGCTTCCTGACCTCCTCGTAGACGGTCAGCGCCTCCGCCTGGCGGCCGCTGCCGTACAGGGCGCGCATGAGCTGGGCGCGCGGCCGTTCGCGCAGCGGGTGGGCGGCGGTGAGCTGGCTCAGCTCGGCGACCAGCTCGCGGTGCCGGCCGAGGTCGAGGTCGGCCTGCACGCGGTCCTCGGTGGCCG